>DASTNU010000490.1:0-7216 GCA_035720605.1 Longimicrobium sp.
GCTGCGCGCCGGGGAGCCGCTCTCCCTGCTGGTGCTGGACCTGGACCGCTTCAAGCGGGTCAACGACCGCCACGGCCATCCCACGGGCGACGCCGTGCTGCGCCAGGCGGGGCGCGCGATCCTGGCCACGCTGCGGCACGGCGACACGGTGGCGCGGATGGAGGGGGCGGTGGCGCGGATGGGGGGCGAGGAGTTCGCCATCCTCCTTCCCGGGGCGGGGCTGGAGCAGGCGCGCGAGGTGGCGGAACGCGTGCTGGACGCCATCCGCTCCGCGGCCGTTCCCACGGGGGACGGCGAAGTACGCGTCACCGCGTCGCTCGGCATCGCGCCGGGGCCGCTCGCCTCGGCCGACGAGCTGTACGCGCGCGCCGACCGGGCCATGTACGCCGCCAAGGCCGCGGGGCGCGACCAGGTGGCGGAATGGGCGCCGGAGCCGCCCGCGCGGCGGCGTGGCCCGCGCCGATCCACGGTGAACCCGGGGAGGGGCAGATGATGAGGGGACTCACGCTCGCCGCCGCGCTCCTGCTGCTGGTGCACGGCCTCATCCACCTGATGGGGATGACGGTCTACATGCGGCTGGGAGAGATCGACGGCATGGAGTACAGGACGACGCTGCTGGACGGGCGCTGGGAGGTGGGGGACGGGTGGATCCGCGTCTACGGGGCGCTGTGGGGGCTGGCGGCGATCGGGTTCTCGGCCGCGACGGCGGGGTGGATGACGGGGTGGGAGCCGTGGCGCGCGGTGCTGGTGGCCGTCGCGCTGGTGTCGCTGGTGCTCACGGTGCTGGACTGGCGCAACGCGTTCCTGGGCGCGGGGATCAACGTGGTGATCCTGGCCCTGGTCTGGCTCGCCCCGCGCCTCTCCGCCATCCAGGGTTGATGTCGGCGGATGAGAGCGCCTCCCACGGCCTGTCATTCCGAAGGAGACGCCACCCGCAACCTGCCCACGGCGGAGTTCCGGGCGCCGACTGAGGAATCTACTGGCCCCAGCTGGTGGCAGGCGCTGATCGGCGAGACCGCGGACGGACGGCATCCGCCGGTCTCGCGACGCATCGACTGACCACCAGCGCCCGCGAGCAGATTCCTCAGTCGGCGCCCTGACATCCTGCCGGAGGGGGGTGATGCGTGGCGCCTCCTTCGGAATGACAGCATTGCGGTTGGCCGCGGCGCCTCCTGCGGAATGACGGGCCGTGGGAGGCGCAACGTTCATCTCGTGGGGCGGGACGTCAGGCGGACGGCGCGGGTTCGCGGGCGAAGGTGATGAAGTCGGTGTTGACGGGCTCCCGGCCCGCGCCGCGGACGGCGGCGGCGATCTGGCCGCGGTGGTAGGCGCCGTGCAGGAACACCTGCAGCAGGACGTCGGAGACCGCGGTGCGGAACTCCGTCCCCTGCGTGTTGCGGTACTCCACCTCCGCGGCCAGCGCGTCGTCGCCGCATCCTTCCAGGTAGCGCGCGTACTCCTCCCGGTTCCGCCGCGCCAGCTCCGCCAGCTCCTCCAGGGAGTACATCGGCCAGATGGGCTGCACCACGCTGTCCTCGCCGCGCAGCCGCAGCAGCCACACGCGCTCCGCCGCCAGCACGTGCGAGAACAGCCGCCGCGGCTCCGGCTGCGGGTCGTCCGGAATCGCCGCCAGCAGCGCCAGCACCCGCTGGTCCGCCCACGCCATGTGCCGGAACAGCCGCTCCAGGTGTGCGCGCATCGCCAGATCCCCCTCCCTTCCCTGTCGAGATCGCGGCGCGCGACGTTGCCATCGGCGCCGGGATGGATCACTTTGGCGCGGCTTAACCGCCCCGTTTCACTCCCCGAACCCACCCGACGAGCCGCGATGGGCGCCACGCAGTGGATGTACTTCACGGAATACGACACGGAACCGGACCGTGCGCTGCACCGCCTGCGCGAAGAGGTGTTCCGCGAGGGCAGCTATCGCCGCCCCTGGGAGTTCCCCGACATCCTCTCCGGCCTGTACCAGCTTCCCTCGCTGGGATGGGGCGCGCGCCTGAAGCTGTGGGCCATCGAGTCGCTCTTCACCACCATCGAGCTGGTGCGATGGGCCTTCTGGGGCTTCCGGCGGCCCTCGTCCGTGGACGAGGCGGTGGCCTGGGCCGGGGAAGACGGCACCCACTCCATCATGGACGTGGAGCGGACCGGGATGTACCGCGCGGAGGGCGTGGCCTTTCCGCTCTCCGAGCCCCGGCTGCGCAGCCTGTTCGGCACCGACCGGCCCACGCGCGAGACCGTGGAGGAGAAGGCGGACGAGCTGGCCTGCTCGCTGGCGCGGGGCGAGGCGGTCTACTTCGCCGTGTACCACGACGGCGGGCCCCGGGAGATCGCCTTCTTCGGCGTCTCCGGCGACTGACGGGCGCCCGTCCTACGGCTTGCGCTGGCGGTGCGGGCCGAGCTCCACGTCCTGCGTGGGCTCGAAGGCGCCCACCAGGATGTCGCGCCGGAACCGCTTGGCCTTGCCGGGAAGCCCCACGTCGTAGACGAAGTGCTGCCCCCTCCGCAGCGTGATGCCGCCCAGCGTCACGCCGCGCTTCACCGCGTAGACGGGCCCCCAGGGGCACCGGTTGAAGTGCCCCATCCTCCCGCGTCCGCTGCGCGCGTACTCCACGGTGCCCCGGTCCAGCGCCGCCTGGATGTCCGCCTGGATGGCCAGCGTGCGCGCCGGCGCGGGGTCCTTGCGCCACATCCTGCGCAGCGAGCCGCGCGCCTCGCTTTCGTTCTCCAGCACCAGGCGGGCGTCGGGGTCGGTCAGGCACCAGATGTCGAACCCCGGCCGGCCGGGGAGCACGCCCGCCTCCACCGCTCCCGCGGCGTCGATGCGCCCCGCGGTCTCCTGCTCCGTGGCCAGGGTGGGGTCGGCGATCAGCTGCCCCAGCTCGTAGAAGAGCTCGATGGCGTCCTGCGCGTACGGCGCCAGCCGCCTGGCCAGGGCGCGGCCGGGCGTGATGCCCTGCAGCGCCGTGGCGTAGCGGGCCTTGCTCTCCGCGCTGGCGTACAGCTGGCGGATGCGGTTGAGCTGCGCCTGCTGCCCCGGCTCGCCCGGCGCCTGGTCGGGAAGAAAGGTCATGGCCGCCGCGGCGTGGTCCGCCACGGAGCGCATGGCGAGCAGCACCCCGCGGATGTGCGAGGTGGGGTACGGCTCCATCTCCTTCCACGCGGGGAGCTCCGCGGGAACGTGCACGTCCAGCCGGTAGTCGGGGTTGGCGATGGCCTGCCGTCCCCGGTTCAGCCATCCCTCCACCTGGCTGTAGAAGGCCAGCACCTGGTGGGCGGTCACGGGCGGCACGAAGCCGGTGGTGGCGGGCTCCGAGGCGTAGTCCGCGTCCAGGATGTCGTTGCCCAGCGTCTGCAGCACGAAGGCGTTCCACGAGCACAGGAACGCCGCGCGGGTGGCGGGGGGCACGGTCCACGGGTTCAGCCCCTCCGTGGCGCACTCCAGCCGCCGCGACTCCACCCGGTCCATCAGGTCGAAGACGGGCAGGCTGGCCCGCCGGTACGCCTCCAGCGTGGTCGCGGGCATCTCGCCCTGCATCATGGCGGCGAGCCGGTTCCAGACGGTGGGCTTCGTGGGCATCCGCTCCCATGATCACGCGGTGAAATCGACGCTCCCGCCAGGATTCTGCCCGCGCGCCGCGGGGATGCGCAAGACGCGAAGCGCCCGATCCGCGCCCAGCTCGATGGTCTGAGGCTGAGCCGGACAGCGTTTCCGGGATGGATCTGTGCTTGCCGTTCTCTGCCGTGCTGTCATTCCGAGGGCGGCGCTCGCGCCCTCCTGCCCTGCCTGGGCGCATGCGCGCCGACCGAAGAATCTTGAGGCCGGAGTGCAGGGGCCCAGCCCGCGCGACCGCGAAACCCGGCATGGGGGAGTCCCTGAACTCCCGCGACCAGATTCTTCGGCCGGCGCAATCGATCCAGCGAAAGGGAAGGACCAGCCGGCGCCGACCTCAGAATGACAGCATGGGCAGGCAGGAAAACCACTCCAGAGGGATGGCTCGCTGCGTCTTCGCATCCGATCGATGCGCCCTACTGCCTTCCGGGACGGTACGGGCCGTACTCCACCGCGGTCGTCGGCGCGAAGCCGCCGACCAGGATGCGGCGCCGGAACTTCTCCGTCCCGCCGGGCGCGCCGACCGCGTAGACGAAGTGCTGCGCCCCGGGCACCGTGGTGCCGTCGATGGAGACCTGGCGCCGGGCGACGTAGACGGGGCCCCAGGGACAGCAGTCGAAGTGGCCCACGCGGCGGCCGTCGTTCTCCGCGTACGCCACCGTGCCCGCCAGCAGCGCGGCTTCGATCTTCGCCTGGATGGCCATCGTGCGCGCGGGGTTGGGATCCATCTCCCACATCCTGCGCAGCGCCCGGCGCGCCTTGCCGTTGTTCTCCAGCACCAGCCGCGCGTCGGGATCCGTCAGGCACCACTCGTCGAAGCCCGGCTGGCCCGGGAGCGCGTCGGCGGTGCCCGGCACGGTCCGCCCCCCGCCCGGCGGCCCCAGCGTCAGCGCGGGATCGGCGATCATCTGCCCCACCTCGAAGAAGAGCTCGATGGCGTCCTGCGCGTACGGCTCCAGCCGCTCGTGCACCCTGCGCGTGGGCGCGGTCCCCTGCAGGTCCGCCACGTAGCGCGCCTTGCTCTCCGCGGCGACGTACCGCTGCCGGATGCGGTTCAGCTGCGCCCGGCGCTCGGCGTCGTCCGGATACGTGTCGGGAAGGAAGGTCATGGCGGCCGCGGCCAGGTCCGCCAGGGAGCGCAGGGAGCGCAGGATCCCTTCCACGTACGCGGGGGGATAGGGGCCGGACTCCCACGGCGGCAGCTCCGCGGGAACGTGCACGTCCAGCCGGTAGTCGGGGTTGGTGACGGCCTGCAGGCCACGGCTCAGCCACCCCTCCACCTGGCCGTAGAACGCCAGCACCTGGTGGGCGGTCACGGGCGGGACGAAGCCGGTGGTGGCCGGTTCGGCGCCGTAGTCGGCGTCCACCATGTCGTTGCCCAGCGTCTGCAGCACGAACGCGTTCCACGCGCACAGGAACGCCGCGCGGGTGGCGGGGGGCACGGACCACGGGTCCAGCCCTTCCCCGGCGCACTCCAGCCGCCGCCGCTCCACCCGGTCCATCAGGTCGAAGACCGGCAGGCTGGCCCGCCGGTACGCCTCCAGCGTGGCCGCGGACACCTCGCCCTGCATCCGGGCGGCCAGGCGGTTCCAGACGGTCGGCATACGATCGAATCGTCGCGCGGTGAGTTGACGCTCCCGCAGGATTCTGCCCGCCCGCCGCGAAGATGCGCAAGACGCGAAGGGCCGATCCGCACAAACCTTCGCATTCCGAATCTTTCACGGGCGCGGGCGGGAATCGCTGCCCGTCCGCACATCTATTCCTGCGGAGGGACGGACGCAGGAACCGAACAGCCGTCGAGGACTTCATTTCAGCGGGGGAATCATGGACCTGGAACAGCGGATCGACGCGGTGCTGGACCGGATCGCGGATACCGACAGCGAGCTTGCGGCGGAGCTGAAGGGAATTCGTGACGGACTGGAGGCGCGGGAGGAGGTCGAGAACTTCGCGGAGAGCTTCAACGAGACGGACACCGAGGGTGGCGATCTGGCGCCGGCCAGCATAGCGCTCAAGCGGGGCAGGCCCAGCATAACGCTCATGCGGGGCAAGCCCGCCCTGCAAGCGCTGTCCAGCCGGACCCAGATGACGTTTCCCGACGTGGAGAGCCAGGTCTGGCGGGAGCGCCTGGAAAAGGCGGCCGGCGTGCTGGCCCGCGCGGCGAGCGCGGTGGGCCGCATCGAGCTGGAGCAGCACCTGGAGCTGAGCTGGGCGGGCACGGGGTTCCTGGTGAGTGACGACATCGTGGTCACCAACTTCCACGTGGCCCGCGAGTTCGCGCGGCGCCTGGGCTCGCGCTTCATCTTTCGCCCCAACGAGGGGAACAAGACCATCGGCGCGAGCATCGACTTCCTGGAAGAGGCCGGGAATCGCCAGGACGAGACGTTCCGCATCGTGGAGATCCTTCACCTGCAGGAAGACCAGAACCCCGACCTGGCGCTGCTGCGGGTGGAGCGCGAAGAGCTGGCCGTGATGGGCAGGGAGGCCGGCACGCTCCCCCGGTACCTGGAGCTCTCGACCGAGCCGGCGCGCGAGGGGCAGCTGGTGGCGGCGATCGGGTACCCGCGCGAGGACAGCCACATCCGGGATCAGGATCTCATCGCCGAGCTCTTCAAGGGCGTCTTCGGGAAGAAGCGGCTGGCGCCCGGGCAGATCACCGGCGTGGAAGACACGGTCCTGCGCCACGACTGCTCCACCCTGAGCGGGAACTCGGGCTCGCCGCTGATCGACCTGGAGACCGGCAAGGTGGTGGGCGTGCACTTCGACGGGCAGTTTCTCGAAACGAACTTCGCCGTCCCCGCCGCCGCGGTCGCCGCGGCCCTGGCGCGGGTTCCTCCCCCCGCCGGGGACGCGCAGGCGGGTTCCGCCGGCGGCGCCGGGACGGCCAGGCTGGACGACCACGTCATGCGGCGGCAGCGGCGCCGCCTGGAACGCCTGCACCAGGGGAGGAATCGATGAGCTTCACACTCGAGATCACGTTCAAGTGCCTGTGCTACTTCGTGCCCGACGAGCGCGGCGACGCGCCCCGCATGCACGTGCTGCTGCCCAGCACCAACGGCCACGTTCACGATGACGGCAACGCCGCGCACGCGGGGCACGCACACGGCCGCGGCGGCGTCTACGCCTCGCAGGCGGACCCGCCGGCGGTCGAAGCGCACGTGGCCCGGCTGATGTTCCCCAGGTCGGGGGGCAAGCTGGCGGACGGCGGCAACGGAAGGTTCCTCGAAGTGGAAGAAGGCGGAAACGGGATCGTCGACTTCGAGCCGCTGGAGGGGTTCACCATCGAGCTGCCGGCGGGCGGCGGTGCGCTGGTGCCCGCGCTGCCGGCCGAGGTGATGCGGCGCGGGCCCGTGAAGACCGCGGTGCTGGACCAGCCAGCCCATCCGGACGTGGTATCGCGCCTGGTGCTGAACGCGGGGCGCGCCACGGAGCAGAAGTCCCCCGCCATCTGGAGCTTCCTCGGCGAGGAACGACCGCTGGCGCAGGAGGTCGTCTGGACCATTCCCGACCTGGAGGGCAACGCCCTCACCTGGCGGCTCGTCAGCCTGAACGGCGGGGAGGACAAGCCCCTGCCGGACGTTCCCGCCAACGAGCACGGGCTGGTGCCGA
>DASTNU010000491.1:0-2459 GCA_035720605.1 Longimicrobium sp.
GCCTACGTGCCGATGGACCCCGCCCATCCCGCCCCGCGCCACCACGCCGCGCTCGCCCTTTCCGGCGCGCGGCGGGTGATCACCGACGCCGCCTCCCGCGCCTCCCTCGGCGAGCTGCCGGATGGCGTCGCCGCCCT
The DNA here is from genome assembly GCA_035720605.1 of Longimicrobium sp. GTDB lineage: Bacteria > Gemmatimonadota > Gemmatimonadetes > Longimicrobiales > Longimicrobiaceae > Longimicrobium. The sequence continues at coordinate 138 of DASTNU010000491.1, forward strand.
CACCGTCGCGGAGCTGGAGGCGGAGCGCGACGACGATCCCGCCCCGCGCGCCGGGCCGGGCGACCTGGCGTACGTCATCTTCACCTCCGGCTCCACCGGCGGGCCCAAGGGCGTCGCCATCGAGCACCGCGCCGCGGCGGCCATGCTGGCGTGGGTGCGCGAGCTGCTGGACGACGACCGCGCGGCCGTCCTGGGATCGACCCCCGTCACCTTCGACGTCTCCGTCGCCGAGCTGCTGGGCACGCTCTGCTGCGGCGGCAGCGTGGTGCTGGTGGAGAACGCGCTGGCGGCCCTCCCGCGCGGCCGCCGCGTCCACGCCGCGCCCATGACGCCGACGGCGGCCGCGGAGCTGCTGCGCGAGGGCCGCCTTCCCGCCGGCGCGCGCAGCCTGCTCCTGGGCGGCGAGGCGGTGCCACCGCCGCTGGTGGGCGCGCTGGCGGAGGCCGGGGTGCCGCGCATCGTCAACCTCTGGGGGCCCACGGAGGATACCACCTACAGCAGCTGGGCCGTGCTGGAGCCGGGGAACGACCGCGTGGGCATCGGCCGGCCGATCCCCGGCGGGCGGGTGTACGTGCTGGACGGATCGTACCGCCACGCCGGGATCGGCGTCCCCGGCGAGGTGTGGACGGCGGGCGCGGGGGTGGCCCGCGGATACGCGGCGCGGCCGGCGCTCACGGCGGAGAAGTTCGTCCCCGACCCGCACGGCCCGCCGGGGTCGAGGATGTACCGCACCCTGGACCGCGGCCGGTGGCGCGAGGACGGCACGCTGGAGTACCTGGGCCGCATGGACGCGCAGGTCAAGGTGCGCGGCCACCGCATCGAGCTGGAAGAGGTGGAGCAGGCGCTGGCCGCGCATCCCTCCATCGCCCATGCGGCGGTCGCGGCGCGCGGGGAGGGCGGCGCGGGGCGGCGGCTGGCCGGCTGGCTGGTCGCGCGCCCGGACGCCGATCTCCCCACCGGTCCGGAGCTGCGCGCGTTCCTGCGCCAGCGGCTGCCGGAGTACCTGGTCCCCGCCGTGTTCGCGTGGACGGACGCGCTGCCGCGGACCACCAGCGGCAAGCTGGACCGCCGCGCGCTCCCGGAGGTGGACGCCGGCGCGGACGGCGCCGAGTTCGTTCCGCCCGGTCCGGGGCTGGAGGCGCGGATGGCGGCCGTGTGGCAGGAGGTGCTGGGCGTCGACCGCGTCGGCGCGCACGACGACTTCTTCGACCTGGGCGGCCAGTCGATCCTCGCCACCCGGCTGGTCGCCCGGCTGCGCGGGGAGCTGGGGATCGACGTCCCCGTGGGGATGCTGATGCAGGCGCCCACGGTGGAGGCGCTGGCCCGCGCGGTGGAGGCGGGCGAGCGCACCGTCCGCCTTCCCCTGGTCCCCCTGCAGACCTTCGGCGGCCGACCGCCGCTCTTCATGGCCCACCCCGCGGGCGGACACGTGGTGTGCTACCGCGGGCTGGCGGTGAACCTGGCGCCGGACCAGCCGGTGTACGGCCTGCAGCCGCGGGGGCTGGAGGATGGCAGGGAGCCGATCGCCGACCTGGAGGAGATGGCGGCGTACTACGTGGAGGCCGTCCGCCGCTTTCGCCCGCGGGGGCCGTACCGGCTGGGTGGATGGTCGTTCGGCGGGGTGGTGGCGTGGGAGATGGCGCGGCAGCTGCGCGCGGCGGGGGAGGAGGTGGACCTGCTGGCCATGCTGGACACCTCGCCCCTCACCGCCGAGACCATTGAGGCGGACCCGCGCGACCCCGCCGAGGTGATGATGCAGACCATCGGCGGCTACGCGGGGTGGATGGCGGCGGAGCGCATCACCGTGGACGAGGTGCGCCACCTGCCGCCGCGCGAGATGGCGCTCGCCATGATCCGCCAGGTGGACGATCCACGCCTCCTTCCCGAGTCGCGCGCGGAGGTCATCCTCGCCCTGACCCGCGTGCGCAGCGCCAACCTGCAGGCGCAGGCCGGGTACGCGCTGCGGCCGTACGAGGGCCACCTGACCTACTTTCGCACCGAGGGCTCCGCCGAGGCGCCGCTGCAGGCGTCCGCCGACGAGTTCTGGGGCTCGCGCGCCGGCGGCGTGACCGTGGTCCCCGTCACCGGCAACCACGGCACCATCCTGCACGAGCCCCACGTCATCCTCGTCGTCAACGCCATCCTCGCGGCTGGCTGAGCAAAGAAACAGAAAGTCCTCACGCAGAGTCAGCAGAGTCAACAGAGTAAAAACTCTGCTACCTCTGCTGACTCTGCGTGAGGATCTTGTTTCTTCGATGATGGAGAAGAGCCCTCCTAGCTGGGGGACCGGGAGGGCTCTTCCGACGTGCAGTCATCCGCGAC
>DASTNU010000492.1:0-3571 GCA_035720605.1 Longimicrobium sp.
GGGCCACGGCGGTGAGGGCGGGTGGTCAGCCGGCGATCTCGATCTTCTTCCCGTTCGGCTCCCCGGTCGTCGGCAGGGTGACGCGCAGCACGCCATCCTTGAACTCGGCGGAGACCTTCGCGGCGTCCACCGCGCTCGGAAGGGTGAAGGAGCGGCGGAAGAAGCCGTAGCTGCGCTCCACAACGTGCATCTCCTGCTCCTCCCGCTCCGACTCCTCCTTCTTCTCTCCCTTCAGCGTCAGCACGCCGTCCGTCAGGTCCAGCTCGACCTCCTCCTTCTTCATCCCGGGCAGCTCCGCCGTCACGATCAGCTCGCCGTCGTTTTCGGCGATGTCGATGGCGGGATCCCACCCGATATCGGCGATGAAGGGAAGCGTGAACGGCTCGTCGAACAGCTGCCGCAGCCGGTGCTGCAGCCGGCCGCCCTGGTGCAGCGGAGTGCGGGCGCCAACCCGCCAGGTGGGAAGCATCGTCATGGTGCCCTCCGTGGTTGGAGAACCGTCTGCCGCGTCCTGCGGGAGCGGCGGTGGAGCACCATCCAATCTGCTTTCCCCGCCCTGGCGGCGGCGTGGCAGGAGCTTGATTCCCTTGTCGGGACACCCCTGCTTCCGCCTGCCGGGCGTTCGCCCCACGTGTCCGCCACGGGCCGATGGCCGCCGGCCGCCAGGAGAGCCACGGGTCCGGCCAGAGGGGCGGAACGGGGCAGGGGCGCGGCGGGGAGGAGCGGACGCGGTCCCGGCCGGGGGCCCGCTACGGAGCCTGGAAGGTGAGGAGTACCTTGACGCCGGCGGCTTCGGGGGCGGCGAGAAGGGCGGCAGGGGCGTAGCCGACGGCGCCCGGCACCCGCGCCACGTACAGCAGCACCGCGCGCTCGCTCTCCAGCACCGGGGGCGGGCGGGTGCCGTGAAAGTACAGGTCGTTGAAGTAGGCCGTCAGGTCGCGGGGCGTACCGCCAAGCACCGCGCGCGAGAACGCCAGCCGCGTGGGCGAGGCGGCGGGAAGGTTCACCGGGTGGATGGGGGTGCCGTCGCGCCAGAAGCGGCGGCGCAGCATGAAGATGCGGCGCACCTCCCCCGCGTCCAGCCGCGTCTCGGCGACGCCGGGATGGGCCACCACCACGTACGGCGCCGCGGACGCGGCCTCCGCCGCGCCGGCCGGCGTCCCGGGCGCGCCTAGCCGCAGCGCGAAGGCTAGAAGAGCCCCGACAGCGAGACGAGCCATCCGTTGGCGACGCGGCGCGAGGGGCGGTCGGTGCCCTGGCGCTCCACCTTGAGCGTCAGGCGCGGCGTGGGGCGCCAGGCCAGCCCCGCGCCGTAGATGGAGAGCCGGCCGGAGACCACGGGGTCGTACACCTCCACTCGCCCGGTGAGGTGGACGTTGCGCACCAGCGGCAGGGCGGTCTGCACGAACGCGCCGGTCTCCGCCGGCTCGTCCTCCGACGCGCTCAGCCGGGTGGCCTCGGCCAGCAGGTGGAGCCCGCCGATGCGCCAGGCCACGTCCGCTCCCAGCAGCACCCGCGCCTCGCGGTCCTCCTCGCGGTCGTCGTCGTCCGGGTCTTCGGGATCCTCCGGGTCCTCCCGGTGCCCGGGCTCGTGCGTGGCAGCCGGGTGCAGGACGGACGGCCGGAGGGTGGACAGCCGGTTCTCCTCCTCTTCCTCCTCCTCTTCCTCCGGCTCCGGGTCGCCCAGGGCGCGTGAGGCGCGGAAGCCCGCGGCGCTGGCGCCCAGGTACAGGCCGGGGAGGAGCTCGAAGGCCACCCGGCCCCCCGCGGCCCGCAGAAAGGCGCTCTCTTCGCCCTCGCCCCGCGGGTCCACGCCGAAGGGGGAGGCCCAGAGGGCGTATCCCGCGTCGCGGGGACCCAGGGCGACCTGGCCGGCCAGCATGGCGCCGGTGGTGCTCTTGGCGAAGGCACGGTAGGTGGTGAGCGGACGCGCCGCGGTCCAGGTGAGCGGGGCGGCGTGGATCTCGTTCCACTGCCCCACCGGGGTGAGGAACCGGCCCAGCCGCAGGCGCAGCGCGTCGGAGGCGGACCACTCCACGTACGCGCGCTCCACCTCCAGCCAGCGCTCTTCCTCGCGCCCGGTGAAGGTCTCGCGGCTCACACTGGCCGCTTCGATCTCGGCGAAATAGCTTAGCCGCTGCCAGGGCGTCCCGGAGAGGAGGAGCGCGGCCGCAGCCTCGTTCAGGTCGATCTCGGTCCCCGCGGAGTCGCCCTGCGCCCGGCGCAAGGTCAGCGAGGCGTAGCCGCCCGCGGAGAGCGGCCCGGGGGCGCTGGCGGGGGGCGCGGGAAGCTGCGCGGCCGCGGGCGCCACCGGGGCCGCGGCCAGCGCGAAGGCGGCGGCGGGGCGCAGCAGGGCGCGGAGTTGGGGTTTCATGGCGGCGGTTCTGGCCCCGGAGTTCCTTCCACTGAAAACTACGTCCTCCCTCCGCACGCACGCGAGTCCGCGCCTGGACACCCTGGCGGTGCGCCTGGCCGCGGCGCTCGCCCTGTTCGTCCTGCTGGTCACGGCCACGGTGACGGCCTGGGGCTACCTGCGCGGCCGCGCCGCCGTGCTGGCCGACGCACGCGCGGAGCTGGACGGCCGCGCGCGCCTGGCCGCGGACCGGCTGGAGCGGTCAGTGCGCGAGCGGGCGAGGCTGGGGGCGCTCTGGCCCGGGCTCTCCACCTCGCAGGACCTGGCGGCGGACGACGTGGACAAGCGGCTGGCGCTCTCCCTCCAGGAGCTGGCGGGGCACCTGGGCGGCGGCGCGCTGGCGCTGGCGATGGACACTACCGGGCGCGTGGTGGCCGCGTCGTCGCCGCGGTGGATCGGGCGGCGGGCGGCGGGGGAGCCGTGGTACCGTCCCGACCCCCTCCCGCCGGGACAGGCCCGGGTGGAGGCGGTCCCGGGACGGCTTCCCCTGCTGGCCGTCCGCAGCGCCGTCACCACCACGGACGGCGCCGCGCCGCTGGGAACCATCGTCCTCCTCTCCCCCCTGCCGTCGCTGGTGGCGCAGGCGGCGGGGCCGGAGGCGGAGGCGCTGGCCGTGCGCGACGGCGCCGGCCGCCTCCTCTTTCGAGGCGCGCTCTTCCGGCGCGCCGGAACGCCGCTGCTGGTGGCCGGCGCCGTGGCGGACGGGCCGGAGGTGCCGCCGCTGCAGGTGCAGGTGGCGATGCCGGCGCGCCAGGCGCTCCTCCCCCTGCGCCGCACCACCCGCAGCCTCCTCCTCTTCGCCGCGCTGGTGCTGGGAGTCACCCTTCCCGCCGCCCTGCTGCTGGCGCGGTCCACCACGGCGGAGCTGCGGCGGCTGACTGCGCGGGCGCGCGAAGTGGAGCGGACGGGGCGCGCGGAGCTCGGCGCGCCGGCCCCGGGCGCGCCGGCGGAGGTGCGGGTGCTGGCCGGGGCGCTGCAGTCCATGGTGGAGCGGCTGGACGCGTCGCGGCGCGACCTGGCGCGGCAGGAGAGCCTGGCGGCGATGGGGATGATGGCGGCCGGGCTGGCGCACGAGGTGCGCACCCCGCTCTCGGTGATCCGCGGCTCGGCGGAGATGCTGGCCCGCCGCGCCGCCCCCGCCTCGCGCGAGGCGGAGCT
>DASTNU010000493.1:0-9379 GCA_035720605.1 Longimicrobium sp.
TGGACCTGCTCGCGGAGAAGGTGCAGCCGCAGCGCGTGCTGCGCGCCACCGTGCAGTTCGTCGACATCGCGGGGCTGGTGAAGGGCGCCTCGGAGGGCGAGGGGCTGGGGAACCAGTTCCTCGCCAACATCCGCGAGACGGACGCCGTCGTGCACGTGGTCCGCTGCTTCGACGACCCGGACGTGGTGCACGTGATGGGCGAGGTGGACCCGGTGCGCGACCGCGAGGTCATCAACCTGGAGCTGGCGCTGGCGGACCTTGCCGTGGTCGAGAAGCGGCTGGAGAAGGCCCGCAAGGCGGCGCGCGGCAACGACCGCGAGGCGCAGGCGGAGGTGGGCCTGCTGGAGCGCCTGGTGGCGGCGCTGGGCGAGGGGCTGGCCGCGCGCACGGTGGAGGGGACGGAGGAGGAGATGCGCATCCTCCGCTCCTACAACCTGCTGACCGCCAAGCCGGTGCTCTACCTGGCCAACGTGGCCGAGGACGACCTGCCGGAGGGCGACAACGCGCACGTCCGCGCGCTGCGGCAGGCGGTGGAGGAGAGCGGCGAGCGCGCGGAGATCATCCCCATCAGCAGCAAGATCGAGAGCGAGCTGGCGGAGCTGCCGGCGGAGGAGCGGCAGGAGTTCCTCTCCTCGCTCGGCCTGGTGGAGCCGGGGCTGCACACGCTGATCCGCGCGGGATACCGGCTGCTGGGGCTGCAGGTGTACTTCACCGCGGGTGAGAAGGAAGTGCGCGCCTGGGAGATTCCCGTCGGCGCGAGGGCGCCGGAGGCGGCGGGCGTCATCCACACGGACTTCGAGCGCGGCTTCATCCGCGCGGAGACGGTGGCGTGGGACGACTTCGTGAAGACGGGCTCGGTGAAGGCCGCCCGCGAGCAGGGGCTGATGCGCTCCGAGGGCAAGGAGTACGTGGTCAAGGACGGCGACATCCTGCTCTTCCGCTTCAACGTCTGAGGACGGCGGTCGAAGGTAGAAAGGTCCGGGGCATGATGGCGACGGGGCCGTCCGCGAGCGTGCGGGCGGCCCCGTTTGTCATCGGCGGCTCCGGGATCTATCTTCGCGCATCCACCCGCAACCTGAACAGATGATGTCGATGATGCGCAGGATCCTGCTCCTGATCGCGATGACGATCGCCGCGGCGCCGGCGGCCGCGCAGCCGGCGCCGGCGCGGCCGGTGGACTGGGACGCGCTGCGCGACGAGGCGGTGCAGATCCTCTCGGAGTACATCCGCATCAACACCACCAACGCTCCCGGCAACGAGAAGGCGGGCGCGGAGTTCCTGGCGCGCATCCTGGAGCGCGAGGGGATCGAGGCGCAGATCCTGGACGAGGAGGTGCTGGGCGCCGGCCGCGCCAACCTCTACGCGCGGCTGCGCGGGGACGGATCGAAGCGGGCGATCGCGCTGGTGCACCACATCGACGTGGTGCCGGCGACGGCGCAGCACTGGACGGTGGACCCGTTCGCGGGGCTGGTGCGCGACGGGTACGTGTGGGGGCGCGGCGCTATCGACATGAAGGGCGACGGCGTGGTGCACCTGCTGGCGATGATCGCCCTCAAGCGCAGCGGCGTGCGGCTCACGCGCGACATCGTCTACATCGCCAACGCGGACGAGGAACTGGGCTCCACTGGCGCGGTGCGGTTCGTGGAGCGGCACGCGGAGCTGCTGCGCGACGTGGAGTACCTGATCACCGAGGGCGGCGACATCCCCATCGAGAACGGGCAGCTGCAGTTCTACGGGGTGGGCGTGGCGGAAAAGCGCACCTTCTGGCAGCGGCTGCGCGTCACGGGCACGCCCAGCCACGCCAGCCGTCCCACGCGCGAGAACCCGGTGCCGCGGCTGGTGGCGGCGCTCGCACGCATCGCGCAGTACGAGACGCCGCTGGAGGTTACGCCGGGGGTCGACAAGTACTTCCGCGACATCTCGCGCAACTACCCGGGCGAGCAGCGCGCCTGGCTGGCCGACGTGCGCGCCGCGCTGGCCGATCCACGGGCGCGGGAGTGGATCCTGAGCGACGTCTACTGGAACGCCATCCTGCGCAACACCATCTCGCTCACGGTGCTGGGCGGATCGAACAAGACCAACGTGATCCCGGCGGAGGCGGTGGCGGAGATCGACATCCGCCTCCTTCCCAGCGTGGACCCCGACACCGTGCTCCGGCGGCTGCAGGCCATCGCGGCGGACAGCGGCATCACCTGGACGACGCTGATGGCGCCCAAGGCGCCGCTGGAGAACCCGGTGGATACGGACCTGTTCCGCGCCATCGAGCGCGCGGCGCGGGAGCGCGACCCGGGCGCGCTGGTGACCACGCCGATGTTCACCGCCGCCAGCGACCGGCCGACGTACCGGCGGCTGGGAATCATCACCTACGGCATCGACCCGTTCAGGGTGGAGAGCCGCGAGCACCAGACGATGATGCACGGCAACGACGAACGCATCAGCATCGAGAACCTGGGCTGGGGCACTCGTTTCATCTACGACATCCTGCGCTACGCGCAGTAATGAGTGCGTGCGCGGTGCGTGCGTGAGTACAACGGGCCGTCCGCGAAAGCTGCGGGCGGCCCTCTGCATTGCCCCGGCAAGCTTTTTCGTTCTGTATAATAGTGCAGGCGCTGCACAATCCTGGTGAATCTGGCTGTGTCTGCCTCTGCTGTGTTCTGATGCGTTGAGTTCGCCGCTCGATGGGACGCTTTTCGGAAGTCGGATGATAAGAACATGCGAAAGAACGACTTGCCGGTTGCTCGACGGGGCTGTCAGGAGGACCAGCTGCTGTGTGGTGGGAACAGACGGCCGCGGAATGAGCGATGCTCATCCGGCGGTCCGTTCACACTGATTCCGTCGTTGGCGGGCGCGTGCCGGCCCGGGCGTCGGATTCCGGATGATCATCCCGCGCACGAGGTGGCACATGCAACGTGTACTGATCCTGCTGGCAGCCGCGGTCCTCGCGGCGTGCGACCGCGGCGGCCAGCCGCTGGGCCCCGAAGCGGCGGGCGGCGGCGCTTCGCTCCAGGCCGCGAGCGTCGCGGCCGATCCCACGCCCGGCCAGATGGCGGTGGCGCAGGCGGTGCCCGGCTTCGGCGGGTACTTCATCGACGAGCGCGGCGCGCCCACGGTGTACCTGACGGACCCCGCGCACCGTCCGGCCGCGGAGGCCGCGCTGGCCGGCTTCCTCGCCAGCTACGGCTGGAGCGCCGCCGACCTGCAGGTTCGCCAGGCGCAGTACAGCTACGCGCAGCTGGATGCATGGTACCGCGGCTCGTGGACGCGGGCGCTCGCGCTGCCGGGGACCGTCTTCGGCGACGTGGACGAGGGCTCCAACCGCCTGCGCTTTGGCGGGGTGGACGCGGCGGCCGTGACCTCCATCGCCAGCACCCTGGCGTCGCTTGGCGTGCCCGCGGCGGCGGTGCAGGTGCAGCTGGCCGCGCCCGTGCTGCAGGCCGCCAGCCTGCGCGACAAGATCCGCCCGCCGCATGGGGGGCTGCAGATCCAGTTCTTCGCGAGCCCGGTCAGCCCGCTGGTGAACGTCTGCACGCTCGGCTTCAACGCGGTCAAGGACGGGGTGCAGTCGTTCATCACCAACTCCCACTGCACCAACAAGCAGGGCGGCACCGACCTGCGGACGGACTACTACCAGTCCACCCGCGGCGGCGTGATCCCCACTCCCGACAACTACGTCGGCTTCGAGGCGGACGACCCGGCGTATGCGCTGGGCGGCGACTGTCCCCTGGGCCGTACCTGCCGCTTCAGCGACGCCTCGCGCGCGCAGTACGGCGCGGGCCAGACCTTCACGCTGGGGAACGTCGCCCGAGCCGCCGCGCCCAACCCGGGCGCCATCAACGGCGACGACGATCCCTCCGTGCTGGTGATCGACAGCGTAACGCCCACCTGGCGCATCTCCGCCGAGCAGGCGAACCCGGTCATGGGGCAGACGCTGAACAAGACCGGCCGCACCACGGGCTGGACGCAGGGCACCGTCGCGGCTACCTGCGTGGACATCAACGTGAGCGCGTCGGAGATCACGCAGCGGTGCCAGAGCTTGGTGGGCGCCTTCGTGGCGGGCGGGGATAGCGGATCGCCGGTGTTCGGGACCCACACGGACGGGACCATCTTCCTGGCCGGCATCCTGTGGGGCAGCTCCACCGACCTGGTCACCAACGAGGTGCAGTTCATCTTCAGCCCCCTGGGCGCGGTGGAGAGCGAACTGGGCGAGCTGGCCACCATCGCTCCCGTGGAGACGACGAAGAAGAACAAGCGGGTAAAGGTACGCTAGCACCCGGGTCCCTGAGCGGGTAAACTCGCCGCTGGAAAAGTCAGAAGCCCCGTTCCGGCGCCGCGTCAGCGGCGCCGAACGGGACTTCACCGCTCGAATCTGCGGACATGCAGCCCCGCGCAGTTTGCGGGGCTTCCCGCCGTTCCAGCCGCGGCTTCAGCCGCCCATTGCGCCCCCCAGATTCGGCAGCGGGATCTCGAAGCAGCAGCGGGGGCGGTCGCCTCGTTCGCAGTGCTCGTGCACGGGGAGGCCGACGATCTGCGAAAGGAGCGCCTCCGCCAGCTGGCACACCTCCGGATGGTCCGGCACCAGCGCGGCCAGCGGACAGCTGAACCCGCGGATCACCACCGCGTCCTCCCGCTCCTCCAGGTCTGCCACGCCCCCCAGCTCGCCCAGCACCCCGTACGCCGCGTCGATCCGCATCCGCACGTCCGCGCCCACCCCCGCGCGGCCCGCGGCGGCGCGCCGGCCCACCTCGCGCAGCAGCTCCGTCGTTGCCTCGCGGCCCAGGCGCTCCCGCAGCGTCGCCAGCAGCACGCCCAGCACGGGCGCATACGCCTTGGGCAGCAGCGCGTCCGCGGCCGGCGTGAGCGTGTAGACGGAGGGCGGCTTGCCCACGGTGCCGCGGGGGTTGCGGCGCTGCTCCACCAGGCCGTCCCGCTCCAGCGCGGCCAGGTGGGAGCGCACGGCGTTGTCCGTCAGCCCCAGCGCCTCCGCCAGCTCGTTCACGGTGCGGCTGGAGCGGCGCAGCAGCGTGATGATCTCCCCGCGGGTGCTCGCGAGCAGCCGTTCAATCCACTGGCTTCCCTGCATACGTATCCTCATGTCGGACGGATGATGCGATCACTCCGGGGGAAGAATAGCGCGAAGAACGGTCGTTGTCCAATATCCACACAAATAATTTGACAAATAGGAGGAGTACGCCTATGATGACTCCGTGCAGGTCAGCTCAACCCTCATCCACGTGGAGAAATGCGATGCGTACAGCACTGTTCCTCACCGCCGCCGTCCTGACCGCCGCCTGCTCCGGCTCCGATGCCGCGGAGGAGACGGCGCAGACCGACACGGTCGCGCCCGCCGCGGAGGCCCTCGCGACCCAGACCACACCGCAGACGCCCGCGGTGACGGACCCGCAGATCGCCGACATCGTGGTGGCGGCCAACGAGGTGGACATCGCGGCGGGCGAGATGGCGCGCACCCGCGCCGCCGACGCGGAGGTCAAGACGTTCGCGGAGAAGATGGTGACGGACCACACCGGCGTGAACCAGGCCGCGTCGGAGCTGGTGGGGCGGCTGGGCGTGACCCCGGAGCCCAACGCGACCAGCGACCAGCTGCGCCGGGGCGGCGAGCAGAACCGCGCGGCGCTGGAGGGGCAGAGCGGCGCGGCGTTCGACCGCGCCTACATCGACCAGGAGGTCGCCTACCACCAGGCGGTGCTGGACGCCATCGACCAGACGCTGATCCCCAGCGCCACCAACGGCGAGCTCAGGGCGCTCCTGCAGCAGACCCGCCCCGCCGTGGACGCGCACCTGCAGCACGCGCGGCAGATCCAGGCGCGGCTGGGGGGGAGTTGATCCGCATCGCCGGCGCCGCGGCTCTCGCCCTCGCCGCCGCGTGTGGCGGGGGTGACGAGCCGCCGCGCCGGCACGTGATCAAGATCAGCGCGTTCCGCTACCAGCCGTCGACCGTGGAAGCGCGCCCCGGCGATACGATCGTGTGGATCAACCGCGACGTGCTGCCGCACACGGCCACGGACCGCGCGTCGGGGTGGGACACGGGGTCGATGGCCGCGGGAGGGCAGGGGAGCGTGGTGGTGGAGCGGCCGGGGAGCTACGCCTACGTGTGCGCCTTCCACCCCAACATGGCGGCCACGCTCGTCGTCCGCTGAACAGCTTTTCACGCGACGCTTTTCGCCGCTCATACCAGGTCCGGAAAAAGAATGCCTCACGCAGAGTCAGCAGAGGAAGCAGAGTTGTCCCTTGCACAGACACAAACTCTGCTCACTCTGCTGACTCTGCGTGAGGTTCTTTTTTTCGCGAATCTGGTATCAGACGGTCATGCGGTAGCGCGCGACCTGCTTGGCGCCGTCGAAGCCGCGGATCTCGATCGTCGCCTGGCCGGCGCCCTTGGGGACCACGAGGGTGGTGGGGCTCGTCTTCACGTCGACGGACTGGTTGGGGCGGTCGCCCACGTAGACGTCCAGCCGCGTCATCCCCGTCGACTCCACCAGCAGCGTGGCCTGGGTGGAGGACGACGACTGCGCCGTCACCTTGAGCGCCCGCACCGTCTGCGCGGCGAGCAGCGCGCCGGCCCGGTTCAGCAGGTCCGCGTTGTCGTTGACCACGTCGTTCTTCGTCAGCAGGTGTCGCTCGTCGGGCACCACGCCCAAGTCCTCCAGCGGCGCGCCCGCCCGGCGACCCACCCGCAGCGTGCGCCGCATGGAGACGCGCATCCCCGCGCCGTTGGGGAGCGGCTCGTACACGCCGCCGCCGGGCAGGAGGTGGCTCACGAAGAAGCGGTGCTCCCACACGTTGGCGCCCCCCGCGCCCGTGTTGCCGTCCGTCCCCAGGATCGGACCGATCTCGTGGTCCTGGAACCCCGCCGCGAAGATGTCGGTGGTGCTGTAGCACAGCGCGTCGGTGATCAGCACCACCGGGCCGAAGTACTTCTGCCCGATCGCGTTGGCCTTCACCGGGTCGCTGATGGGGAAGCCGGCGGAGAACACCGAGCCCGTCCGCAGCGCCTGCTCCATGGAATCCACCCACGGCGACAGGTTGGTGAACGTCGAGCCGGGCCCGTTGCGCCGGCAGATCTGCAGGTTGAGCGCGGTGTTGACGAACTGCACCGGCTCCGGCTCGATGCGGCGCGGCGTGAGCGTCTGCAGGATGTACTCGCCGTTCATGATCACCCCGCCCCCGTTGCCGCGGACGTCGACCACCAGCCCGTTCTGCGGGAGCGACGAGACCAGGCGGATGAACTCCTGCACGAACTCCTCCGTGCGCGGGTGCCCGAAGGTCCAGATGCGCAGGTAGCCGAACTTGCCCGACGTCGTGGTGATCTCCTTCGCCGTGAACACGCTGGGGAGCTTGCTTTCCAGCGCCCCGAAGGCGGCGCCGCTGGCCGACTTGTCCTCCGCCTTCTGCCGCGCCTTCACCACCTGCGGGGCAAAGAGGGCAATGCGCATCCGCCGGACGATGTCCTGCTCCAGGTCCAGCCCCAGCACCGCCGCGGTCGCCAGCTCCTCTCCCCCGTCCGCCGCGGCGCCCATGGCCGAGGGGAGCGGCGGGTTCACCTGCCAGTGGAAGCGGATCTCCTCCAGCTTTCCCTCCGCCGTCCGGTACCCCACCACCACCCACTCCTCGTCCGGCGGCGGGGCCACCTGCAGCGCGCGCAGGGTGAGGGTCTGCACCCCCCGCGCGTGCCGCGCCTCGCGGTTGCTGCCGGCGAAGCGCTGGGCGTTGTTCCACACCGCCCGCTCGATCGGCATCCCGTTCCAGTAGACCAGCTCCACCCCGTTCACGAAGGTCGGCTGGCTGACGCCCTGGGTGACGCGCGAGACGATGTACCGGCGCTTCCCGTTCTCGAAGTAGTCCTCCACCATGAACGGCAGGAACGCCGTCATCTGGTTGAAGGGCGCCGGCAGCAGGTAGTTGGTGTGCAGGTCGCGCAGGGAGCTGATGATGTCGGTGATCTCGTGGTGGAACTCCGCCTCCGACATCTCGTCCTCGGGGCGAGCCCGCTCCAGCGCCTGCAGCAGGAGCTTGAGGCGCTGCACCGGGTCGACGGAGTGCATGGCGCGCTTGAGCGGCAGGTGCGCGTAGTTCTGCTCGATCAGGATGAGCGCCTGCCGCACGATGAGCTTGCGCTGCTCCGCCGTGAGCTGTCCCGCCCCTTCCAGGAAGGTGGGCAGGTCGGTGGCCTCGGCGAAGTGGCTGCGGACCGCGGTGCTCATGCGGTTCAGGTACGCCGCGCGGTTGGCCGAGGCGCGCGCCCGCGCCTTCACGCGGGACTTCGTCTTCGTGCCGCGTTTGGCATCCGCGTTCGTGTTGGCGTTCGCCCTGGCTTTCGCCTTGGCCGTGCGGGTGGCGGACTGCTTCTGTGCTGGGGGCATGATCGGGCCGGTGGATGCGGACGGATGCCAGCTCCGGGCGTGGAGCCGCGCCGCCGACGTTGGGAATGAGATGGGAACCGCGGGTGGGAGCCTGCCTGCCGCCGAAGGGCGGATGATCCCATAGTGGCGGGAAAGTAGTGCCGCGGCAAGGGATTCGTGGCCGGCCGCGGCGATTGCCGGTGTCTATGCTGACCTGCCAGAAATGACGTTCCGCATTGGCTGGTGACTGGAGCGACGGATGCGCATCCTTCGAATGGGGGTCTCCATGTCCGGGCGAGCGGTCCAGTAGCCCAGGGACAAGCACAGGAATTGAGCTAACGCAGCGCACCAGTTGAACACCCCCTGCCGAACGGGGATGAACGGCTTTGGCCGCAAGTTGATGCGGTAGTCGCGTGCGAGTTTTCGGTTTCCACGGCCGTAACGGATAAATCGCCGCACGAAACCGCCGTAGCCGTCACTGAAGTTGTGCCGGACTACCGATGTCGGAGCGTATGAAAGCAAGCCTATCTGAGACAAGCGGAATCCCAGGTCCACATCCTCGCCTCCAGCCAGTGGATACCTTTCGTCAAACCCTCCCACTGCCTCGAAAGCCCGCCTCCAGACCAGCGCGTTCGCGGTGATGAGGTATTGCGGGCGGTCTTCGCGCACGCGCGGAGGGACGAGAATGTCCTGCGATTCGTAATAGCGGGAGAGGCGATCAGCGCCACGGGACGTCACGTATCCGGCATAGGCAATCGAACCGTTCATCGCTGCGGCGTAGCCCAAGATGAAACTCTCGGTCGGTTCGCAGTCGCTGTCCGCGAACAGGAACCAGAGCCCGTGGGCCACGCGGCAACCCGCGTTGCGCGCGCTCGCCGGCCCCGGCTTGTGGCACTGGATCAGGTAAATAGGGACGCCGCGGTTCGTGTACCGTTCGGGGATGTGGATGGGCGGCGATGAGCCGTTGTCGACCACGACGATCTCTCGTGGAAACGTCCCTTGTGCGTGATTCTCGAAAAAGG
>DASTNU010000494.1:0-2175 GCA_035720605.1 Longimicrobium sp.
TCATCACGTCCGACGGCACCGCCTCGGTGCCGAAGTACTCCCTGTACCAGGCCACGTCGCGCGGAAAGATGCCGGGCCTCTCCGCCGGCAGGTCGATCCCCGTGCGCGCGGCAAAGCCCAGCCGGGCCCCCGCGCGGGTGAGCTCCTGCAGGCCGATGCGGATGCCTACCTGGTAGAAGTAGACGTTGCACGAGTTCTCGATGGCCTGCGCCAGGTCCAGCGAGCCGTGCCCGCGCCGGTACCAGCACCGCGAATACCGGCCGGCGTACGCCATGCCGCCCGAGCAGGAGATGGGCATGCGCGTGCTCTGGGTCAGGATGCCGCGCTGGATGCCGATCGCCGCCGTGACCGTCTTGAAGGTGGAGGCCGGCGGGTACTGCGCGTTGATGGTGCGGTCCAGCAGCGGCTTGTCGGGGTCGGTGTTCAGCGCGCCCCACAGCCGCGGGGGAATGCGCCCCACGAAGGCGTTGGGATCGTAGGTGGGATGGCTGTACAGCGTCAGGATCTCGCCGGTGGAGGGCACCATGGCCACCACCGCGCCCTTCATGGTGTCGGGGAACACCTGGTGCGTGTACTCCTGCAGCTTCAGGTCCAGCGTGAGCTTGATGGGGTTCCCCGGCACCGGCGCGCGGGCGCCCACGGTCGACCGCGGGTCCACCACGCGCCCCTTGGCGTCCACCTCCACGAAGCGCGCGCCGTCGCGTCCGCTCAGCGTGAGCTCGTACTGCTTCTCGATCCCCGCCTGCCCGATCAGCCGCCCCTGCTTGTAGTCCGCCTGGCGGTATTCGGGCAGCTCCAGCTGCTCCCTGGTGATCTCCGTCACGTAGCCCGTGATGTGGCCGATGGCCTCGCCGGCGGGGTAGAAGCGCTGCGGCCGCTCCACCACCATCAGGTTGGGGAACGCCGCGCGCCGCTCCTCGATGGCCGCCGCCTGCGAGAAGGTGGCGCGGTCCGTCACCTCCAGCAGGTCGTGCGGGCGCCGGTTGCGGCGCTCCATCAGCTCCTCGAGGTTCTCCCCCGCCAGCCCCAGGAACGGCGCCAGGTCGTTGAGGGTGTTGCGCACCAGCGCGCTGTCGCCGGGAAGCACCGCGATGGAGTAGGCCGTGATGCTGGTGGCCACCACCTCGCCGTTGCGGTCCAGGATGGTGCCGCGCGGCGCGGGGATGGGAATGCCGCGCAGGCGGTTCTCCTCCGACCGCTGCGCGTACTGCTCGCCCGCCATCACCTGGGTGTGAAAGAAGGCGGTGAGCAGCACGGCGATGATGAACGTCACGGCGAAGATGGCGCCCAGCGAGCGCCGCTGCCGGGTGTCGGGCAGAAAGAGCTTCATGGCGATTGCGGCTGATTTTCAGGCGTCTGACCGGACGGCCGGCTCAGGCGGGGAATCCGCAAGTCCTGCGCCCTTGCGGTGACGGGGTGACGGGGTGACGGGGTGAACGGTGGACGGGAAGATCAGCCGCGTACGAAGCAGCCGGCCCGCCGCGCCAGGCGCGCGCGCTCGATGGTCAGCCGGCGCAGGCGCTCCACCAGGTCCAGCGCGGCGTCCGCTGGGCCGGGGAGCGGCGGAACGGGATGGTCGTCGTCCAGCTCCAGGTGGCCGGGGGGATAGGAGCGCGCCGCCCACGCCAGCACCCGGCGCTCGCCCGCGGACAGCGGAAAGCGGGGGTTCCGCTCGACGAAGCGTCGGACGGCGACGCCGCGGCGCGGGCGCGTCTCGCCGGCGAGCAGCAGGACCGCGGTGCACAGCCGCACCAGGTCGTCCCGGACGCGGCGCATCCATCCATCCCGTCCCGACGCCAGGCTCTGCGCCACCTCCCCGCCGCCTTCCTCCACCCGCTCCAGCAGCCGCGCCGCGCAGAACGCCGCGTCCCGCGGGGTGAACGGGGCGCGCGGCGGCTCGGCGTCCGGCCAGAGCGGGACCGCATCCTCCAGCGCGTCCACCAGCATCGGCGTGCGGCGGCCGGGCGCCAGGTCTGGCACCGAGACGCACCAGACGCCCACCGGCACCCCGGTGCGGCGCGCCACCTGCTCGGCCACGCGCTCCGCGTGCGAGGCCTGCGGCTCGCGGTCCGGCGGCAGGCGTTTGAAGACGAGCAGCACGTCCACGTCGCTGTCCGGCCGCGCCTGCCGCCGCGCGCGCGAGCCGAAGAGCAGCGCATGCTCCAGGCGCGCCCC
>DASTNU010000495.1:0-9464 GCA_035720605.1 Longimicrobium sp.
CCTCGATCTCCCGGCGCCATCTGGGGTGGGGGGGGGTGGCGGGCGAGTCTTGCGAGCCCGGAGGGGCGTGCGGGTCGGGACGCGGCTTCCTCCCGCTGGATTGCCCGCCCGCCGCCGTATATCTTCCCGGCATCCCCTTCCCCGCCCTTCCTCCTCGCCGACCGGGATACGCGCATGATCTCCCGCCGCCGCTTTCTCGCCACCGCCGGCGCCGCGCCCGCCGCCGCCCTGTTCGCGCCGCACGGGCAGGACGGGCTGCGCGAGGTCGTCGAGACCCTCGCGCGGCACCCTGGAACGCCGGAAGAGGTGGCGCGGGACGAGGACTTCTGGTTCGCCGTGCAGCAGGCGTTCACGGTGGACCGGTCCATCATCAACCTGAACAACGGCGGAGTGAGCCCCGCGCCAGCCATCGTGCAGGACGCGATGAAGCGGCACCTGGACTACAGCAACCAGGCGCCGGTCTACACGATGTGGCGCGTGCAGGAGCCGCAGCGCGAGTCCGTGCGTCGCGGTCTGGCGCGCATGTTCGGCTGCGAGGGCGAGGAGGTGGCGGTCACGCGCGGCGCGTCGGAGAGCCTGCAGATCTGCCAGCAGGGCTTCGACCTGCAGCGCGGCGACGAGGTGGTGACCACGGAGCAGGACTACCCGCGGATGCTCACCACCTGGCAGCAGCGCGAGCGGCGCGAGGGCATCGTGCTGCGGCAGATCGCCATCCCCGTTCCCGCCGAAGACCCCGACGAGATCGTGCGCCTGTTCGAGGCCGCGATTACGCCGCGCACGCGGCTGGTCCACATGTCCCACATGATCAACCTCACCGGGCAGATCCTCCCGGTGCGCGCCGTGGTGGAGATGGCGCGCCGGCGCGGCCTGCCGGTGATCGTGGACGGGGCGCACGCCTTCGCGCACTTCCCGTTCACGCGGGACGAGCTGGGGTGCGACTACTACGCCAGCAGCCTGCACAAGTGGCTGTTCGCGCCGCACGGCACCGGGCTGCTGTACGTGCGCCGCGACCGCATCCCCGGGCTGTGGCCGCTGCAGGCCGCCGAGCCGCGCCTGGACGCCGACATCCGCAAGTTCGAGGAGATCGGCACGCACCCGGCGGCGAACTTCCTGGCCGTGGCCGAGGCGCTCACCTTCAGCGAGGGGATCGGATTGGAGCGGAAGGCGGCGCGGATGGTGTACCTGCGCGACCGCTGGGCCCGCGCGCTCATGCGCCGCGACCGCGTGCGGATGAACACCAGCCTGCGGCCCGGCTTTGCCGTGGGCCTGGCGAACTTCGGCATCGACGGCATCGAGCCTGGCCCGCTGGTGCAGCACCTGTTCGACAGGCACCGCATCCTCGCCACCCCCATCGGCCACACCGCCGTCAAGGGCGTCCGCATCACCCCCAACGTCTACACCACGCCCGAGGAGATCGACGTCTTCGTCGCCGCCGTGGAGAAGGTCATCCGCGACGGGCTGCCGGCGGCCTGACGGCGCGAGTCGCTTCGCTTCTTCTCCGGCTCTGGCGGATGGGCACTCTGTACGCTTATAATGTCCCTTCTTGACATATAACAGGAAAGGACATTATCCTGATGGCGTACTCGTTCAGCGTACCCGGAGCGTTTGCGCAGCAAGGCTGGAAGGTGAAGATCCGTGACCGCGAGCGGAACGAGCCGCCGCACATGACCATTCTCTTCCGAACCCGCGCCTGGCGGTACGGTTTGCGCGAACGAGCGTTCCTGGACCGTGAGCCTCCGCCCCGCGAAGTACCGGCGGAAGTGATCGAGGCAGTAGAGTCACGGCTCGATGACATCAAGGCTGTGTGGGACCAGATGTACCCGGAGAATTGCGTGGGCGGCCAGGAGGGGCGATGAAGCGTAGCGACAGCAACGACCTGGTCGTGCTCAATCCGGGGGCCCGCTCGGGACGGCTTGCCTCCGTCGAAGGCCGCGTCGTCGAAGACGAGGACGACCTGGCCAGGATCTACCTGCATCTGGCCGGCTCGCGCAGGCCGCACGTGTGGATCGCCGAGTCGGCGTCCGACTTCGCACCTCTCGCGAACAGGGTCCACGAAAGCCGCGGCGATCTTCGCCTGCTGCTGCTGAGCAAGGCCGTTCGACCGGCCCAGAAGCAGTTCCTGAGCACCATCTTCCGCTGGGTGCTCACGCTGGAAATCATCAACAAGAGTCTTCCCATGCAGGAGCTCGCGGTGGCGATGGGCTCTCCCGAACGCGGCGACCTCATCATCTCTGGGACGGTGGATTCGGTCGATCGGGTGCTCGTGCTGTACCGGGGAAACCTGGACCGGCTGATCGTCCCGTTCGCCTGGTTCACCAGCCGGACGAGCCTGACAGAACCGGACTTCGACGATTTTGCGCCCATCGATTACGGCAATACGATCCGCCTGGGGTCGTACGAGGCCAGCACGGACGCCATCCTGTACGAATTCGATCCGGAGTACCGGCGGCGGGCGAAGCAGCGCGAGCTGCGGCAGGACGAGAGCTTCGGAGCATCGCTGCGCCGGCTCCGCCTGCTGCGCGGCGTGTCGCGAGACGACTTTCCCGGGATCGCCGCCAGGACCATCGCCCGCATCGAGCGCGGCGAGGTGGAGCGGCCGCGGGAGGACACGCTGCACCGGATCGCGAAGCGCCTGGAGGTGACGCCTGAGGACATCGCGACCTACTGATCCGCACCCCGAACCCCTGCCCACCTGCGTCGTCCGATACGCCAGAGACCGCGTGTAGCGCAGTTCCGGCGACAGCCGGCAGCACTCCCACATCGAATTGATGGACGTGTGGAGTTTTTTCCTGTATCGACTCCCCCGCGCCTCCCGGGCAGGGCATTCTGTTAAGAATTCAGCAGCCAGCGAGCAGAACGACACCAACGTGGCGCCGGCTCTCGCGTAGCGGCCGAAAATCGGCCGTGGAACGGGTGTCGTTCTGATGGTGGAAATTGAAAAACAAGACTGCTTACGTCGTCATAAAAGTACCTGTTCTGCGCGTTAGGAAGTGCCGCGGCGCAGGGGAATGTCACGCGTTGAACGAGAGGGTCTCAAGCAGACGGCTTTCATCCCCGGATCACCCATCGAACGAGGTAGATCCTCATGAAGAACAAGCTTTCGCTGGACCTCGAGGCTCTGGCGGTGGAGTCGTTCGTACCCGACGAGCCGCCGCAGGAGCGGGGCACCGTGTTCGGCAGGGAAACCAACTACCCGGAGGACTCATGCGGGCAGTCGTGCGAGTCGTACTGCATCTGCACGTACGAGTCGCAATGCGTCTGCTACCCGGATACGGGGGGCGGCGGCGGGACCGACCCCACCTGGTGGTACAGCTGCAACCAGACGGTCTACACCTGCGGCAACCAGCCGCCGTACTGCTGACCCGTCCCCGCGCACGGCGCACCGCCCCGTCCGGCGGGGAGGGTGCGCACGTGGCGAGGCCGGCACCGTGCCCGGCGCCGCGGTGACGCCCGGCCCGAGAGGGCGAACGTGAAAAGCGGCGGCATGCAGCCATGGATGCATGCCGCCGCCGTGCGTCACTCCCCCAGGAACTCCCGCCACTCCCCGGACTCCGCGACGCGCTTGACGACGGCGTTGCGGCGTTCCAGGAAGCGCGTCATGTAGCGCCGCAGCACCAGCACCTCCGCCATGCGGCCGAGGACGCCGAGCGGCGCCGCGAAGCGCAGCTCGTCGCGCAGCACGGTGCCGCCGTCCGGCGTGGAATCGAACCAGTGGTCGTGCTCCATCCACGCGAAGGCGCCGCTCACCATCACGTCCTGGAACCAGCGCGGCCGGTCGTACGCGCTGATGCGGCTGGTGAGGCGCTGGCGCACGCCCAGGTGCCGCGCGCGCCACGTCACCGTCTCGCCCAGCTCGATCAGCCCGCTCATCCGCCCCGCCACCGGCTCCTCGCCCGTCCAGGCCAGCGAGCGCGTGTGCAGGTCGATGCTGCGCGCCAGGTCGAACACGCGCTCCGGCGGCGCGTGGATCGGCGTGGAAAGCCGGATCGTGACCATCCGTCAGGTCGCCTCCCCCTCCACCGCAGCGGGCACGCCGAGGAACGCGCCGTGGCGGTCCGCCGCGGCCTGCAGCGCCTGCAGCTGCGCGTCGTCGAACGGGGTGCGCAGCACGACGGAGAAGGTTACGGAGCGCCTGGTCACGGTGCGCTTCCAGTGGCCGGCCAGCTGGGAATCCAGGATGAGGGCGCCGTTGTAGATGGCGCGGTCGATGAGCGACGGCCGCACCCCCGACTGGTCGCAGAACCCGCGGCTCTCGCCGTAGCCCACGAAGTACTCGTCCAGCCCCTGCAGCAAGTGCACCTTCGGCGACGGCGGCCGGGGTGGCGCCTCGCCGGGCGCGGACCAGAGCATCAGCCCGTCGACGACCTCGCTCACGAGCCGCGAGCCGGCGAGGTCGATGCCGCGCTGGACGTCCGCGAGGTTCAGGCTGCACCAGAAGCGCAGGTCCTTCGCGGTCGCGGGCCCGCGGCTGGTGAAATAGCGCACGACGAGCTCGGCCAGCGCCTCGTCGCGCGGGAGGGTGCGCGCGTGCGGCGCCCGCTCGTCCAGCAGCGCGTACGTCTGCTGCCGGCCCTTGAGCGGCCCGCTGCAGATCACGCAGTCCAGCTCGGCATCCATGAGGATGTACGCCATCCCGATCCCCTTCGCCGCGATCCCCTCGCGCTGCAGCACGGCCTCCAGCTCCCGCCGCGTCAGGTGGTTGCCGCCGCGCAGCGCATCCACCATGACGCGCCGGGCCGTCGTGCGCACGCCGTCGTCCAGCCCCGTCTGGCGGTAGTAGTAGGCGTTCTGCGCGTGCACGCGCGGCGCGGTGAGCTCCTGCATCCAGCGGATGTCCGCCGGCAGCACGAAGTGCCAGGTGGGCCGCAGCATGTGCGTGCGCAGGATGGCGCCCTCCGCCATCGCCCGGTCGATGTCCGCGTCCGCCACCCCGCGCGACCGCTCGCCCAGCGACCACTTTGCCGGGCCGTAGTCCTGCGCCTGCACCGCCCCCAGCCACCGCACCACCTCCCGCGGCGCGCTGAACGGCTCGCCCTCCAGCCGCTGGTTGTGCAGCCGCCGGTACGCAATGTCGATGGGAGTCATGCCGAGGGATAGGAAAGGCCCGTCGCGGGCTCCGCGGCGGGCGGTCCCAGTCGGAAGGAGCGGTTGAAACGACCGTGATTTAATCGACCAACCCGGCCTGGCCCAGGATGCGCTCCAGAAGGTCGGCTACCTGCATCTGCTCAGCAAGCTCACGCATGTAGTCGATGTCCAACCTCGTTCCGCGCGCCTTCAACACGCCCAGGGCATCCAGCCACTGGCGATCGGAGACATGATCTCCCAGCCGGTACCAGAAAAGCTTCTGTACGACCACGTCTTCCGGACTGGCCAGGAAAAGCTCCGCGTCAGGCGCATGCTGCGGGACGTAAGGCCGCCGGCGCGCGAACTCCTGAGCCGTGGGCAGGTCCTGCTTCGCAACAAAGACGTCGATCTTCATCATCGTCGTCAGATGGATGACGTTGAAGCTCCAGCGCTGGCGTACCGCCTCACGGATTGCGGCTTCATCCAGGTAGAAATCGGCATGCAATGCCGCGATGAACGCTGGAACGTGCTCGTCCTTGAGCTCGGCGACCACGTCCACGTCCTGGGTGGAGCGCGGAGGCCCATAGACCGAGCTCGCGATGGAACCTCCGATGACGTACGGCACCCCGAGGCGATCGAGCACGTCGGTCACCTGCATCGTAACGTTCAGCGCCTCCTCCAGGCCGATCACCATCCCTTCTCCGCGGGATCCCACCCGAACGCCTTGATCATCAATTCCCGGCCCAGCCGCAGCGACGCCAGGCGCAGCTGCATCTCCCGCTCGGGCATCTCGCCATAATCGGCCTTGATCCTCGCACGCTGAAGCTGTTCCAGCATCCGGTTGAGCGAGAACACGCGCTCCAGCTTCTCGTCGATGGTCATCCGATCATAGGCCTCGATCAGGAACCGCTCGGCTTCCGGAGAGGTGTCGGACGGGGGGAGCTTGTGCATCGCAGTCGAGGGTAGAGGTGGTGTCCCAATATGTCGCTGGAACACGCCAGTTCCAACCGTGGGATCTGTCCGTACCTCGTACGGGCGTAGCCCCGTTCGGCGAGCGCAAGCGAGCCGGGACGGGGCTTCTCGCGGTTCCAGCCGCGGGCTTCAGCCCGTGGCGGTACGCGCGGATCCTCCCGCTACACCCCCGCCCCGCCGGAAGCCAGCGCGCCGGTGCGCTCCTGGATGGAGCGGACCTCCTTGCGGCGGCTGCGCAGGGCGCTGATGGCGTCCACGGCAGCCTCGGCGGCGGACATGGTGGTGATGTACGGCACCTTGTAGGCGATGGCCGCCCGGCGCGCCGCGTAGTCGTCGTACTGGCTCTGCTTGCCCAAGGGCGTGTTGATCAGCAGCGCCACCTCGCCCGAGATGATGTGGTCGGCCATGTTGGGCCGCCCCTCGTTCACCTTGTAGATCACGTCGCAGGGAATGCCGCGCTGCTTCAGGTAGCGCGCCGTGCCGCTGGTGGCCTGGATGCGGAACCCCATGTCGTGCAGCCGCCGCGCGATGGGCGTGACCGTGCGCTTGTCGCGGTCGTTCACGGTGATGACCACGTTGCCGTCGCCCGGCAGGTCCATCCCCGCGCTGGTCTGCGCCTTGGCGAACGCCATCCCGAAGCTGTCGTCGAACCCCATCGCCTCCCCCGTCGACCGCATCTCCGGGCCCAGCAGGGTGTCGCCCTCCAGCTTGTTGAAGGGAAAGACGGACTCCTTCACCGCGACGCCGCCGACCGGGATCTCGTCCGGCAGCCGGAAGTCCGCCAGCCGCTCGCCCACCATCAGCCGCGCGGCGATGCGGGCCAGCGGCACCCCCGTCGCCTTGCTGACGAACGGCACCGTCCGCGACGCGCGCGGGTTCACCTCGATCACGTACACCTGCCCCTCGAACACCGCGTACTGCACGTTGATCAGGCCCACGACGCCCAGCTCCAGCGCGAAGCGGCGGGTGTGCTCGCGCATCGCCTCCACCTCGGCGTCGCCCAGCAGGTAGGGGGGCAGCACCTGGGCACTGTCGCCGGAGTGGATGCCGGCCTCCTCGATGTGCTGCATCACCCCGCCGATCACCACCGTCTCGCCGTCGCAGAGCGCGTCCACGTCCGCCTCGAACGCGTCTTCCAGAAAGCGGTCGATGAGCACCGGGCGCTCGTGGCTCACCCGCGCCGCGGTCTCGAAGTAGTGGCGCAGCCCGGCCTCGTCGTAGACGATCACCATCCCTCGCCCGCCCAGGACGTAGCTCGGGCGCACGAGGACGGGGTAGCCGATGCGGCCCGCGATCTCCGCCGCCTGCTCCACGCTCGTCGCCAGGCCGTTGGGCGGCTGGCGGATGTCCAGCTTGCGCGCCACCTCCTCGAAGCGCTCGCGGTCCTCCGCGCGGTCGATGGCGTCCACCGGCGTGCCCAGGATCTTCACGCCGAGGCGCTCCAGCGGCTGCGCCAGCTTGAGGGGCGTCTGCCCGCCCATCTGCAGGATGACGCCCTCCGGCTGCTCCAGGCGGACGATCTCGATCACGTCCTCCAGCGTCAGCGGCTCGAAATAGAGCTTGTCGCTGACGTCGAAGTCGGTGGAGTTCGTCTCGGGGTTGGAGTTGACCATGATGGTCTCGAACCCCGCGTCGCGCAGCGCCAGCGCGGCCTGCACGCAGCAGTAGTCGAACTCCACCCCCTGCCCGATGCGGATGGGTCCGGAGCCCAGGATGATGACCTTGCGACGCTCCGAGCGCTCGGACTCGTTCTCCTCCGCGTAGGTGGAGTAGAGGTACGGCGTCATGGCCGGGAACTCGCCGGCGCAGGTGTCCACGCGGTTGTAGACGGGGTGGAGCTCCATCCCCAGCGCCGCTCCCGGACGGCGTCCTCCGTCTCGCCGCGCAGCCGGGCCAGCTGCACGTCGCTGAAGCCCAAGCGCTTCATCCGCAGCAGGTGGTCGCGGTCGATGTCGGGCGCCGCCGCGTACTCCCGCTCCGCGTCCACCAGCTGCTGCAGCTGCGCGATGAACCACGGGTCGATGAAGGTCAGCTCCGCCACCTCCTGGATGGAGAAGCCCGTCTCCAGCGCGCGCTTCACCTGGTAGTAGCGCTCCGGCGTGGGGCGGCGCAGGGCGCGGCGCAGCGTCTCGGCGGAATCGTCATCCAGCCGGTCGTCCTTGAGCGTCCCCGTCTCCCACCCGCTGCGGCCGACCTCCAGCGCGCGGATCGCCTTCTGCCACGCCATCTTGAAGGTGCGGCCGATGGCCATCGACTCGCCGACGGCCTTCATCTGCACGCCCAGCGTGGCATCCGCCGCGGGGAACTTCTCGAAGGCGAAGCGCGGGAACTTGACGACGACGTAGTCCAGCACCGGCTCGAACGACGCCGGCGTGCTCTGCGTGATGGCGTTCGGCAGCTCGTCCAGCGTGTAGCCCACCGCCAGCTTGGCGCCGATGCGGGCGATGGGGTACCCCGTGGCCTTGGATGCCAGCGCGGAGGAGCGGCTGACGCGCGGGTTCATCTCGACGACCAGCATCTCACCGTTGGCAGGGTTGAGCGCGAACTGCACGTTGCACCCCCCCGCCTCCACCCCGATCTCGCGGATGATGGCGATGGCCGCGTCGCGCATCAGCTGGTACTCCACGTCCGAGAGGGTCTGCGCCGGCGCCACGGTGACCGAGTCGCCCGTGTGCACGCCCATCGCGTCCACGTTCTCGATGGAGCAGATGATCACGACGTTGTCCGCCCCGTCGCGCATCACCTCCAGCTCGTACTCCTTCCAGCCGATGACGGAGCGGTCGATGAGCACCTCGTGCACGGGGGAGAGGTCCAGCCCGCGCCGCACCTGCTCCTCGAACTCCGCGCGGTTGTAGGCGATGCCGCCGCCCGTGCCGCCCAGGGTGAAGGAGGGGCGGATGATGGCCGGGTACCCCGTGTCCTCCACGATGCCGAACGCCTCGTCCAGCGACTTCGCGAATCCCCCGTGCGGCACCGCCAGGCCGATGCGGTCCATCGCCCTGGCGAACTCGCTGCGGTCCTCGGCCATGCGGATGGCGCGCGCGTTCGCGCCGATCAGCTCCACGCCGTGTTTGTCGAGGACTCCCGTGTCGAACAGCTCCAGCGCCACGTTGAGCGCCGTCTGGCCGCCCATGGTGGGAAGGACGGCGTCGGGCTTTTCCTTCTCGATCACCCGCTCCACCCATTCGGGGGTGATGGGCTCGATGTAGGTGGCGTCGGCCAGGTCGGGGTCGGTCATGATCGTGGCCGGGTTGCTGTTGACCAGGATCACGCGGTACCCCTCCTCGCGCAGCGCCCGCACCGCCTGCGTGCCGCTGTAGTCGAACTCGGCCGCCTGGCCGATGACGATGGGCCCGGAGCCCAGGATGAGGATGCTCTGCAGGTCGGTGCGCTTGGGCATCTATCGCTACGTCTGTGTTACGCGTGCG
>DASTNU010000496.1:0-6470 GCA_035720605.1 Longimicrobium sp.
GCTCCTTGGCCAGCAGCATCCTCGCCCCCTCACCGCTGCTAGAAGACGATGTCGAGCGCGGAGAACCCCGGGAGGTTCCCGTGCACAGGGTTCCCGTTCACCGCCGCGGCCGCGCCAGCGTACTCTGACAGCAGTGCGTCGGCGATCGCCCGGGCGATGGGGCTGATGGCGTGAGCCTCTCCCGAACGGGGGTTCCGCGCCACGACGATGCTCTGTTCCCCGCGCGACTCCGAACCCTTGGTGCCGTGGTCCTCACCGGCCGCGAGTCGGAAGTTGATCTGCTCCGCGACCGCCGTCAGCGCGCGCGAATCCGCGTTCGCCGCCAGCGGCAGCCCCAGCAGCCCCAGCACCGTCTCGGCCGACTCTGCCTCCAGTTCAAAGCCGCTCACCCAGCCGTCGGGGGCCGGATCGGGCGGGGGCGTCTCCGCCAGCGCCTTCGCCGCGGCGCTGAGCCGCGGGAAGGACGCTGGCGGAAGGAAGCGGGCGGCCATGGTGGCTTACGACGCCGGCAGCGGGTGCGCCTTCGCGTACTCGCGCATCTTGGCGACGCTGGCGGTGCCGATGCCCGGGAGTGCGACCAGCTCCGCGTCCGTCTTCCCCTCGAGCGCCGCGCGCGTGGTCAGGTTCACGGACTCCCACCGCTCACGCTCCGGGTAGTCCTTCGGCAGCTTGCCGTCGTCCTCCGTGCGCGTGCTCTTCGTCCGGTCCGCGTCACCCGCCGCCGGCTTCGCCGCGCCCTTCGGCGGGTCGATCGGCTGCCCTTTCCCGTTGAAGTACCCGACCACCTTCCCCTTCGCGTCGAGGCGGGCGTAGACGCCGCCCGGTTGCGTGGTTGCCATAGTTGCTCCCTAAGCCTCAGGTGCGGGGTTTTCGGAATTCCACGACCGGGGCGCCCCCGCGGGTTCGCAAGCCCCGCGGGGGGCGCCGGTTAGATGTTCGGCTCGGCGTACACGGCGCCGCCCATGTAGAGCACCGATGCCGCGGTGCGAGTGTACGCCCCGAACCCGTACCAGGCCTCGAAGTTGTCCGTCTGCAGCGGGTAATGCCGGATGGTCCCGCCCAGGCGGAGCCCGCGGCGCTCCGGAATCGTGCTCTGCCGGAACTTGAGCGGCTTGCGGGCGTCTCCGCGGGCATGCGCGATCTGGTAGTTGAACGGAGCCCACGGCTTGGTCCACACCTCCACCCCGTTGAAGCTGCCGATCACCCGGTTCGTCTGGCGGCTGGTGTCCAGCACCAGCGTCGAGGCGTCTCGGTCGGCGGCGGCGCGCACCAGCGCGTACTCGGCGCGGACGAACCCGGGCACCGCGCGCACCTGGGTTTCGTTCTTCTGGTTGATGTAGATGCGCACCTCGTCGCCGTGGCCGTGCTCCACCAGGTCCGCGACCAGGTCCTCCATCGCCTGCGCGCGCTGGTCCGCCGTGGCGGTGGCCCAGTTGATCGCGTCGTAGTGCGTGTGCGTGTCCGGGTCGAACTCCTCCCCGTTGGGGCCGTTGGGAATGCCCCCGCCGTCGGCGTTCACCAGCGCCTTGACGGCGATCTCGATGCGCTTGGCGTGCTTGTCGAAGAAGGTGTAGTTGCCCGGCCGCAGGAGGGCGCGTGCCAGCGCGCGGCCCACCGCCTTGATGTGGTCGGCCTCCACCGCCAGCTGATCCTTCGCGAGATCCGCCACCGTCGCGGCCTCGAGGTAGTCATTCGTCCAGCCCACGCCGCGGACGAACTTGCGCAACGGGTACCCGACCTGGTCACCGACGCGCACCACCTGGGTGATGGGCTGGGTGAACTCGTCGGCCTCTTCCATCCCGCCCTGGTCGTTGGTCCCGTACCGATCGATCAGGTCCGTCGTCGGGGTGGCGAACTCCTCGATCTGCTCTTCGACGGAGGCGTTGTGGAAATCGAGGTCCGCCTGCAGAGCCTCGAGGATGCGGTCTTCCCCGAACTCCACCAGGCGCTGGTCCTTGACTGCCAGCAGCTCCTCCAGCGTGTAGGTGCCGGTGTTGAGAGGCATGGCCGGGGCTCCTTACTTGAACCGCAGAACGCGGATGTGGTCGGTGTCGATCGCCCGGGCGACGCCGACGTCGTCCCCGACCGTCGCTTCGGTGTCCAGGCGTCCCTTGGTGCCGGCGACGAAGTAGTCGTCGCCGGGGGTCAGCTCCCCGGGCGCGTACTTGATGATCAGGCCGGGCCCGTAGATGGTGAGCCGCTCGCCCAGCTTGGCGGACGACGCGGAGAAGCCGTCGACGTGCGCCGCCGTGTTGGCCGCGGTCCCGTTGCT
The DNA here is from genome assembly GCA_035720605.1 of Longimicrobium sp. Lineage (GTDB taxonomy): Bacteria > Gemmatimonadota > Gemmatimonadetes > Longimicrobiales > Longimicrobiaceae > Longimicrobium. The sequence continues at coordinate 2,273 of DASTNU010000496.1, forward strand.
CATGTAGAGCAGGTCGTCCGCGCCGACGTAGCAGGGGGCGCACGTATCGATGTCTTCCCCGCAGTTCTTCGTGATCTGCGGTGCCTTGATGGCGCTGTTCGCGTCCCATCCGGCGCGCGCGGAGCGGTTGAGGAGTGCCATGGTTCGTCACCCGTAGAGGTTGGCGTTTTCGCGTGCCCCGGGGGCCAGCGCAGCGCGTAGCAGGGTCTACAGCCCCGCGCGGACCGCTCCGGCCTTGCGCTCGCGGACGTCCGCTTCGGCCACCGTGGTTGCGGCGGTGCCGGCGCCGGACCGCTGCTGGATCATCGGCGCCCCGCGCCCAGCGCCGCCGGCGGCCGTTCCGCCGGCTGGACCGCCGTTGGCGGTCGTCCCCGCAGTGGAGGCCAGCAGCTGCACCACTTCCTTCTCCAGCGTCGCCTCGGCGTGGTCCACCAGGCGCACTGCCGTCTGGTTCTCGCCGGCCGGGGTGAAGTAGGCGACTTCGGTGTCGACCTTACCACCCTTGCCGTCATCCTTCTTCTCCTTCCGGACTTCGTACGTCCCGTCCTTGAAGCCGTCGAGGCGGAGGAGGAGCGTGGCCGCCGCCTCGTTCCCCCATGCCGCCTTCGCCGCCGCCCGCGCGGCATCCGTGCGGGTCCTCGTCTCGTCCTTGACCTTCAGATCGTCGCGCTCTCGGACGACGGCCTCCGGGTCGAAGTCTTCGGGCAGACCCTTGAACTTCTCCCAGCGCTTCTTGTCCGCGTCGTCGGTCAGCACCACGGCACCCTCGGGCGCCACCTTCTGTTTGAGCCCGTCGATCTCCTGCCGCTGCTTCTGGTTGTCCTTCTCCAGGTCGGCCTGCTTCCTGGTGATCTCCTCGGGCGTCCCGAGGTTCTGATAGCGGCCCAGCAGCAGGATGTGGGTCTCGGACATTTCCGGCATTGCATCCACCTTGGATGGAGGGCGCGACGCATCGCCGCGCGCGTTGAGGATCGGTGCCGGGAGCATCCCCCGGCGGCTGAAAAAGCGAAACGGGCCACGCCTCCACATTGGAAGCATGGCCCGTCGGGCATAGTCGAACCGCCGCCCCTGCGTTAACGCGCCGTTATCAGCGGGCGCAGGATCACGGACAATGGGGCCATCAGGCCCCGGCGGCGAATGTGGTCAATCTGTATGCCACTGCTGCGCCAGTCAAGTGCCGCTGCGGACTGGCAGGGGGATTACGGGGCGCGGCTCCGGCTGCGGTTCGCCAGCGAGCAGCGCCGGGAGATCGAGTAGATGCGCGGCGGGGAGAGTCCCCGCAACGCAGTCGAGCAGGGCAGTTCTCAGCACTGGGCGTACGTCCTCGCCGCCGGTACGGTCCGCCCCCCGGCGTAGCTCAGCGAAGGCCTCCATCGCCGAACGGATCTCCGCGGCGTCGGTGGCGTGCGCCCAGTGCCCGACGCGCTCGCCCCGCAGAAAGGCATAGAGGTACAGGCCGCCGACTTCCCCAGCGCCGGGTACGGTGTCCGGATCGCCTACGAAATAGGCGACCAGGTGCACGTCATTTTCGACGACATAGAGGCGCCCCCCGCCGGGCGTCTCGCGGGAATCGAACGGGGGCAGCGGCGGGGGGGCAGACACCTTGATCGCGCCGGCTGGGTTGGGATTGAAAACGGCGGGTGCGGGATTCAAAGGTGGGGCCTCGGGAGCGAATCGGCAACCGGCTTCCGCTTGCTGCCCGCCCACCTCGCTTCGCCGATGCTGATCGAGGCCTCCAGAGAACTCACCTGCGAGGGCGTGAGCGCGTACGCCTTGCGCAACTCGTCCCAGTCGACCGACAGCGGGGGCGGGGGCGGGCGCTCTGCCCCCCATTCGTCGACCGGCAGGAGGACGTCGGTGAACTTGCACAGGCAACGGGGGTGGAAGCGTGCGGGCACCTTGCCGGGTGGGTACAGACCGGGCCCCAGGCTGTAGAGATTGGCGTGGGCCGCGGTGTCGCACTGATCCGGCACTGGGTGCGAATAGCTCAGCGAGACCCGGACCGCGGCCACCACCGGAGAGGCTTCCACCGAGCGGACGTGCGCCTCGTGCTGCGCCCCCATCACCTCCGTCCGCGCTATCAGCTGCACTCTGTTGCGGACCGCGCCGGCGTCCCGCCGCACCTGCAGGAGGTCTTGGTACGTCGGCTCCACGTACCCCAGCTCCTCCAGCGTGCCGTAGCTGATCCGGCGAAGGTCCGACAGCATCTCCTCGTCGCCGCCCACCAGCGAACCGGGCGCGCCCACGTACATGCGCAGCTCGCGCTCGATCGCCGCCGTTGGCGCGCCGCGGAGCAAGCCGCGGTGCAGGACGCGGTTTGCGCCCGCCGCGTCAGCGTCAGCGATGGAGACAAACGCCTCTGAGAACTCCGGCCGCGAGAGCACCGCTTGGGCGGCCTCCACGTTCACGGCACGCATCGAAAACGCCAGCCGGCCCGCAATACCATCCGCGCCGACAGGACGGACCGCGCGGATCAGGTCCGCCGTGGCCTGGGCGTGTATCGTCGCGCAACGCTCCGCCGTCAGCCGCACCCCCTGCCTCACCCGCGTCTGAGCATCGACCGCCAACGCCGCGAAGAGCCGTTGAACCTCGCCGGCCAGGGCCGTCTCCGCGTCCGTGGCGATCCCCGCCCGCACCAGGCGCACAAGCTCCTCGGTGAACTCCGCGAGGAGAGCGAGCAACGCCTCTTCCTGGACCCCGGCAAGCGCGAGCCCCACCTCCCGGGCGCGCAGGATGGAGGCGTGGTACCGGTTGAAGTGCGGGGGGCTCATGCCCCCGCGGCGGGAGCGCTGAGGAACACGAATGGCTCCTGCACGCTGGAGACGTGCAGGGCCGCCACCCGCAGGGCCGTGGCAAGGCGCAGTTGCGGGTCCATATCCATCCCGGCGAAGTACGGCTCTGCGGTGGTCGCCAGCGAACCCACCGCGATCCCGTCCCCGCTGCCCGTCGCCGCGTACGGGGTGTCCCACTCGATGACGGCAAACGAGCAGTCAATCTGGAAGAGCCGGCCGCGGAACCCGACAAGGCAGTCGCCGTCCATGAGCCCGTCATCGTTCAGCCCCTTGCGCGCCTCCATCTCGGCGCGCAGCCGGTCAGCCAGCTCGACGACCGCCCGAAGCGGATCTAGCGAGGGCGGGTACGCGGGCAGGTGTACGGCGTGGCGGAGTACGTGGCCGATCCGCGACTCTCCGCTGATGCCGACCGCCATCTCCCCCACGCGGAAGAGCTTGGGCGTCGTTGCCCCGATCGGGAGGCGGACGGTGGTGGTGTCCGAGGAAGTGTAGGAGTCGGCGGCGAGGTAGGCTACGCCGCCCTCGACCAAGCCCGCAATGACGGTCATGCGGCCTCCGGCAGTTCGTCGCCCTCCGCGTCCACGCGGGTACGCGCGGCAGCAATGCGGGCAGTTTCCGCCGCCTTCTGCTGGCGGGCAACCATCACTGCGCCCAGGTGCCGTTTGGCCGTCGCCTCGTCGAAACCGGCCATGATCGCCAGCTCCACCGGGTCGGCCTCCGGCGCGGCGGCCACCAGCTGACCGAAGATGCCGGCCAGCTTCTCCGTGAACGCGACGCGCACCTCCGGCCGGGCCTGGATGCGCGCCACCTCCCCGACCACGTCCTCGACGCCGGCGCGAGAGAGAGCCGTCTCCAGCGACATCATCCCTTTCTCCACCCGCTCCGTGTCGAGCCGCACGTCCTCCGGGTCGGGGGGGCCAGTGTCGATGTGAAGATCGACGGTAGCGCGCAGCCTCTCCGTGAACTTGCCCGGAGTACCCGCGAAGTACTCGGCCGCCGCAACGGCGCTCTCGATAATGTAGCGCAGCCCGCCTTCCGTGCTCCCCGCAGCGGTCTTTACGTCGGCCTCGAATGGGGCCCGGGCCTGGCGCCGAGATCGCCCGCTGGGGGCTGCTGCCTCGTTCATCGCGAAGTGGCCCTGGCCACACGAATCCAGCACCACATAGCGGGCCCAGTCCGAGGCGCGTGCGTTGGTCGCGGGATCCTCGGAATCAAAGCGGATCACCTGTCCTGTGGCCCGCTGCAGCCCGTTGGTCGGACCTCCGATGTACTCCATCGACTGGAGCTCAGCGATGGTGGCGCTTCCGATCGTGCGCGGCATCGGCACAAGCTCCTCGATCCGCCCGTCCTTCCCATCTCTTGTCGCGCGGCCGGGGGTCGGTTCCTGGCCGTCCGGCACCACCTTC
>DASTNU010000497.1:0-7669 GCA_035720605.1 Longimicrobium sp.
GTACGCCGGGTCCAGCGGCACGTACGCGCCCCCGGCCTTCAGCACGCCCAGCACTCCCACCACCAGCTCCAGGCCGCGCTCCACGCAGAGGGCCACCCGCGCGTCCGGGCCCACCCCAAGGCGCCGGAGGTGGTGCGCCAGCCGGTTGGCCCGCGCGTTCAGCTCCCGGTAGCTCAGCGCAACGTCCCCAAAGGCCGCGGCCACCGCGTCCGGCGTCCGTGCCGCCTGCGCCGCGAACCGCTCGTGGACGCACCGGTCGCGCGGATACGCGGCGTCCGTCGCGTTCCACTCCGCCACCACCTGCCGGCGCTCCGCGTCCGTCAGCAGCGCCAGCCGATCCACCGCCCGGGTGTCGTCGGCCGCCATCTGCTCCAGCACCCGCGCCAGGCAGCCCGCGAACCGCTCCGCCGTGGCCCGCTCGAAGAGCGACGTGGCGTAGGTCAGCCCGCCCACGATGCGCCCGTCCGACTCCCGCAGCGACATCGACAGGTCGAACTTCGCCGTTTCCTGCGCGGCCCTCCGCACCGGCGCCAGCTCCAGCCCCGGCAGCTCCAGCGCGCCCTGCGGCGCGTTCTGCCAGGCGAACATCACCTGGAAGAGCGGGCTGTGCGCCAGGCTGCGCACCGGCTGCAGCAGCTCTACCACGTGCTCGAAGGGGATGTCCTGGTGGTGCTGCGCGCCCAGCGCCCGCGCCTTCACCCGGCGCAGCACCTCCGCGACGCTCGGGGAGCCCGAGAGGTCGACGCGCAGAGCCAGGGTGTTGACGAAGAACCCGATCAGCCCCTCGATCTCCGTCCGCCCGCGGTTGGCGGTCGGGGTACCGATCACCACGTCGCGCTCGCCCGACAGCCGGCCCAGCACCACGGCCCAGCCGGCCAGCAGCGTCATGAACAGCGTGGTGCCGTGCCGCTGGCCGAGCGCCTTGAGCCCCGCCGTGAGCTCCTGGTCCAGGACCACCGCGAACGCGCCGCCGGCAAAGTCCTGCCGTGCCGGACGCGGATGGTCGGCGGGGAGCTCCAGCAGCCCGGGCGCGCCGCCCAGCGTCTCCCGCCAGTAGTCCGCCTGCCGCCGGAGGACCTCGCCGTCCACCCAGCGCCGCTGCCATGCCGCGTAGTCCGCGTACTGCACCGGCAGCGGCGGCAGCGGATCCGCCTCCCCGCCGCGGTACGCCGCGTAGAGCGCGCTCAGCTCCCGGATCAGCACCCCCATGGACCAGGCGTCGGAGACGATGTGGTGCATGGTCAGCAGGAGCACGTGGTCCTCGTCCGCCAGCCGGACCAGGCGCCCGCGGATGAGCGGACCCCGCTCCAGGTCGAACGGAGCGGTGCTTTCCTCGTCCACCAGGCGCCCCAGCTCCGCCTCCGCGTCCGGGTGCCCGCCCAGGTCGTGCCCGAGCAGCCGGAACCCGCTCTCCTCCACCGGCCCGATCCGCTGCACCGGCTGTCCATCCACCGGCACGAACGTCGTGCGCAGCGCCTCGTGGCGCGCCACGATCCGGTCGAGCGCCCGGGCCAGCGCCCGCCGGTCCAGCCCGCCCCGGAAGCGGAGCTGCCGGCGGATGTGGTACGCGCTGCCCAGGCTTCCGAACTGCTCCAGGAACCAGAGCCGCTGCTGCGCGAACGACAGGGGTACGTCCGCCTCCCGGTCCGCGGGCTCGATCGCCGGGAGCGCCGCCCGGACGGCGCCGTCCACCGTGCGCGCGAACTCCGCCAGTACCGGCCTCTCGAACAGGTCGGGGAGCGCCACGTCCGCCTCGAGCACCCGCTTGACGCGCGAGACCACCTGGACCGCCCGCAGCGAATGGCCGCCCAGCTCGAAGAAGTGGTCCCACCGGCCCACCCGGTCCACCCCCAGCACGCCGGCCCAGATCTCCGCCAGCGCCACCTCGGTTTCGCCCACCGGCGCCTCGTACGCGTGCGCCGGGAACGCCGCGCCCTCCGGCGCGGGCAGCGCCCTCCGGTCCGCCTTGCCGTTCGGCGTCAGCGGCAGCGCCGCGAGCTGCACGTACGCCGCGGGCACCATGTATCCCGGGAGCCGTTCGGCCAGGTGCGCCCGCAGCGCCGCCGCGTCCACCGCCCCCGCGTAGTAGGCCACCAGCCGCGGATCGCCCGGCGCGTCGCCGCGGGCGAGCACCGCCGCCTCGCGCACGTCGGGGTGCCCGGCCAGGCACGCCTCGATCTCGCCCAGCTCCACCCGGTTGCCCCGGATCTTCACCTGGAAGTCGTTGCGGCCCAGGAACTCGACCGTGCCGTCGGGGAGCCAGCGCGCCAGGTCGCCCGTGCGGTACAGCCGCGCCCCGGGCCGCGGACCGAACGGGTCCGGCACGAACCGGCCCGCCGTCAGCCCGGGCCGGTCCAGGTAGCCGCGCGCGACCGACACCCCACCGAGGTACAGCTCGCCCACCGCCCCCACCGGGACCGGCTCCCCCCCGCCGTCCAGCACGTACATCCGCGTGTTCTGGATCGGGCGGCCCAGGGGGACGCGGGCGGCCTCCGGCGGGCAGCGCCACACCGTGACCTCGCCCGTCTCGGTGGGCCCGTACCAGTTGTACAGCGCCACGCCCGGAAAGCGCGCGTGAAAGCGCTGCGCCAGCGCCGGCGGCAGCGCCTCGCCGCTGCACGCCACCCAGCGCAGCCCCGGGCCGACGTCCGCGGACGGGTGCTCGAGGAACACCGGAAGCATGGACGGCACGAAGTGCAGCCCCGTGATCCCCGCCCTTCGGACGACCTCTCCCAGGTAGTCCGGATCCGTGTGCCCCAGCGGCCGCGCCAGCACCAGCCGGGCGCCCACCATCAGCGGCCAGAAGAACTCCCACACCGACACGTCGAAGCTGTACGGCGTCTTCTGCAGCAGCGCGTCGGAGGGGCCCAGCCCGCACTCCGCCTGCATCGCCACCAGGCGGTTCACCACCCCGCGATGCTCCAGCATCACCCCCTTGGGCGTGCCGGTGGAGCCCGAAGTGTACATCGCGTACATGACGTGGCCCGGGGTCAGCGCCCCGCGCCCCGGATTGGCCGCCGGCCGGTCCGCCCACCGCGGCGCGTCGGCCGCCAGGTCGAGGGTGGGGACGGCCAGGCCGGAGAACCGCCGCGCCGCGCCCCGGTGCGTCAGCAGCACCACCGGCGCGCTGTCCCCGAGCATGAACTCCAGCCGGTCGGCGGGATACGAGGGGTCCAGCGGGACGTAGGCGCCCCCCGCCTTCAGCACCCCCAGCAGACCCACCACCATCTCCAGGCTGCGCTCCAGGTACAGCGCCACGCGCGTGTCCGGCCCCACCCCCAGTCCCTGCAGGTGGTGCGCGAGCCGGTTCGCCCGGGCATTGAGCTCCGCGTAGGTCAGCGAGTCGTCCTCGAACACCGCCGCCACCGCGTCCGGCGTGCGCTCCGCCTGGGCCTCGAACAGCTCGTGCACGCACGCGTCGCGCGGGTACTCCGCCGCCGTCGCGTTCCACTCCTCCACCACCTGCCGCCGCTCCGCGGCCGGGAGCACGTCGATACGTTCGAGAGGCGTCCCCGGTGCCGTCTCCAGCGCCGCCACGACCCGCTCCAGCGCGGCCAGCATCAGCGCGCACACGCGGTCCGGGTCCACGGCGCCCTCCACCCGGGCCGACAGCAGGAAGCGGTCGTCCATCTCGTCGACGGACACCATGAGCGGATAGTTCGTCCGGGTCCGCGCCTGGACCAGGCGAACCCCGTCCCATGCCGACCCTGCTTCGGCGGGAGGCAGCTTGCCGCTGTGCCGGTAGTTGAGCAGCGCGGAGAACAGCGGGGTCGGCGCCGGAACGCGGCTGCACCGCTGGGCCAGCGCCAGGGAGGCGTGCTCGTGCTGCATCAGGTCCGCCAGCAGCGCGTGCATGCGGCGCACGCCCGCCTCCACCCCCTCTGCCCCCACCTGGAGCCGCACCGGCAGCGTGTTGATGAACGGCCCCAGTGCCCGGTCCGCCCCGGCGCCCGCCCTCATCCGCCCGAACAGCACCGTGCCGAACACCACGTCGGCGCGGCCCGACACGCGCGCCAGGACCATCGCGCAGGCCACGTGGCAGATGCTCGCCGTGCTCACTCGCGACGCGCGCGCCCGGGCCTGCATGCGGCCGACCAGGTCCCGGTCCAGCTCCGTCCGGGCTTCGGCGGCCCGGGTGCCGTCGCCCATGACGTCCAGCAGCCCGAAGGGGGCCGTCGGCTCGTCGACGTCGCCCAGCAGCCGCTGGAAGAACGCCTCGTGGGCGGCCCGGTCCGCCCCGCCCCGCGTCCGCGCCACGAAGTCCCGGAACGGCACCGAGGGGGGGAGCGCATCCGCCCTGCCCAGCATGTGCGCCCGCACCTCGCCGACGAGCGCCGCCACCGACATGTGGTCGCTCGTCAGGTGGTGCCTCACCAGCAGCAGCAGCCAGCGGCCGGGCTCCGCGTCCGGGGCGACGTGAAGCTGCAGCATGGGCGCCTGCCGCACGTCCAGCCGGTAGCGCCGGGCATCGAAGCGCCGCCAGACCTGTTCGCGCACGTCGCCCGCGGCCGGATCCACCTCCACCGCCTGGACCCGCAGCGGCGCGGTGCGCCACACCACCTGCACCGGCTCGCGCAGCCCCTCCCACACGACCGCGGTGCGCAGGATGTCGTGCCGGTGCATCACGGCCTGCAGCGCCGCCACGAAGGCGTCCAGCCGCTCGCGCGAATCGAGGGTGAACAGGTGCAGCAGCACGTAGGGATCCCCCTCCTTCGCCATCAGGTGATGGAAGAGGATTCCCTCCTGCAGGGGGGCCAGCGGGTAGACGTCCTGCACGTTCGCCGCACCGCCGGGCACGCCGGCCGCGACCAGGGCGGCCTCCGCCGGGTCCAGCTCCGCCAGCTCCGGCCGCCTGGGCGCGGGGGGATACTCCCCGGAGCGGACCCGCGCGAGCACCGCCGGCTTGTTGTCGCGCAGCAGGCCCAGGAGCTCGGGATCGATGGCGTTTCCCCGGGTCCGGACGACCAGCTCGTCGCCGTCCGCCGCGAGCCCGACGCTCTTTTCCGCCAGCCGCTGCAGGAGGTCGTCGATGATCACAGGCGTATTTCCTGAAACGGTTCGGTTGCGTCGGCGAGCTCGGCCAGGGTGGGTGCCGTGAAGAGCGCCCGGACCTCGGCGTGCAGCCCCTCGCCCTGCATGCGTCCGACGAGTCTCACCACCAGCAGCGAGTGTCCGCCCAGCTCGAAGAAGTTGTCGTGGCGGCCCACGCGCTCCACCCCCAGCACCTCCGCCCAGATCTCCGCCAGCGCCTGCTCCACCTCCCCCACCGGCTCCGCGTACGCCCGCCGCGCGTACGCATCCCCCTCCGGCGCCGGCAGCGCCCGCCGGTCCACCTTGCCGCTCGGCGTCAGCGGCAGCGCGTCCAGCCGCACGTACGCCGCCGGCACCATGTACGCCGGCAGCCGCTCCGCCAGGTGCGCCCGCAGCGCCTCCACCTCCACCTCCACCTCCTCACCTTCCCGCGCGCCCACCACGTACGCCACCAGCCGCTGGTCTCCCGCCACGTCCTCCCGCGCCACCACCACCGCCTCCCGCACCGCCGCGTGCTCCGCCAGCCATGCCTCGATCTCCCCCAGCTCCACCCGGTGGCCCCGCACCTTCACCTGGAAGTCGTCGCGGCCCAGGAACTCCAGCGCCCCGTCCTCGCCCCAGCGCCCCAGGTCCCCCGTCCGGTACAGCCGCGCCCCAGGCTCCCCGCAGAACGGGTCCGGTCCGAACCGCTCCGCCGTCAGCTCCGGGCGGCCCAGGTAGCCCCGCGCCACCTGCATCCCCCCCACGTGGATCTCGCCCGCCACCCCCACCGGCACCGGCTCGCCCCGCCCGTCCAGCAGGTAGACGCGCGTGTTGGACACCGGCCGCCCGATCGGCACCTGCACGCGCGCCGCGTCCCGCGCCACCGTCCCGTGCCGCACCGCCACCGCCGCCTCCGACGGCCCGTAGATGTTGTGCAGCACCGCCCCCGGCAGCCGCTCATGGAAGCGCCGCACCGCCACCGGCGCCAGCGCCTCGCCACCGGAGAGCACGTGCCGCACCTCCGTGCACCCCTCCACCCCCGGCGCCTCCAGGCAGAGCTGGAGCATCGAGCTGACGAAGAACACCGTGGTGATCCGCTCGCGCCGGATCGTCTCCACCACGTCGACCGGGTCCCGCTGCCCCGCCGAGCCCACCATCACCACCCGCGCGCCCGTCATCAGCGGCAGGAAGAACTCCCACACCGACGCGTCGAAGCTGAACGACGTGTTCTGGAGCATCGCGTCGTCCGCGCCCAGCCCGAACACCTCCTGCATCCACATCAGCCGGTTCACCATCGCCCGGTGCTCCAGCGCCACCCCCTTCGGCCGCCCGGTGGAGCCGGAGGTGTAGATCACGTACGCCAGGTGCCCGGGCGCGAGCCCCGCGCGCGCCGGGTCGACGTCCGGCTCGTCCGCCCACGCCGGCGCGGCCGCGTCCAGGAACAGCACGGGCACCGCCAGTCCCTCGAACAGCGCAGCCAGCGGCGCCTCGCCCGGCCGCGCCTGCGTCAGCACCACTGCCGGCGCGCTGTCGGCCAGCATGAACCGCAGCCGCTCGGCGGGATACGCGGGGTCCAGCGGCACGTACGCGCCGCCCGCCTTCAGCACGGCGAGCAGCCCCACCACCATCTCCAGGCTCCGCTCCACGCAGATCGCCACCCGCGCATCCGGCCCCACCCCCAGCTTCCGGAGGTGGTGAGCCAGCCGGTTCGCGCGCCCGTTGAGCTCCGCGTAGCTGAGCGATCGTCCCTCGAACACCAGCGCGACGGCGTCCGGCGTCCGCGCCGCCTGCGCCTGCACCAGCTCGTGCATGCACGGGTCGCGCGGATACGCCGCCGCCGTCGCGTTCCACTCCTCCAGCACCCGCCGGCGCTCCGCGGCCGGCAGCACGTCCAGGCGCGCCAGCGGCGTCCCCGGTGCGGTCTCCAGCGCCCCCACCAACCCCGCCAGCGCCGCCTGCACCAGCGCGCACACCCGCGCCGGGTCGAGCGTCGCCTTCACCTTGATCGTCAGCCGGAACCCGTCCTCCCCCAGGTCGTCGACGGAGAGCGTCAGCGGGTAATTCGTCCGTTCCTCGCCGCGGATGGGAACGGTGCCGCGCGGCTCATCTCCGGTTTCCGCCGCCGGGGAAGCTTCCACCGGCATCCGGTGCCGGTAGTTCATGATCGAGGTGAAGAGCGGCGCCGGCGCCTGGACGCGGCTGCAGCGCTGCGCCAGCGCCAGGGAGGCGTGCTCGTGCCGCAGCAGGTCGCTCAGCAGCGCGTGCGTGCGCCGCACGGTGGCTTCCACCCCCTCCGTCCCCACCCGCACCCGCACCGGCAGCGTGTTGATGAACGGCCCCATCACCCGGCCCGTCCCGACATCCCCCTGCATCCGCCCGAAGAGCACCGTACCGAAGACCACGTCGCCGCGGCGCGACACCCGGGCCAGCACCTGCGCCCACGCCACGTGGCACAGGCTGGCCGCGCTCACCCTGAGCACCCGGGCGCGCGCCCGCAGCCGCGCCGCCAGAGCCGCCTCCACCCGCAGCGAGGCCTGGACGATCTGCGACCCGTCGCCCTGCACGTCCAGCAACCCGAACGGGACCGTGGGCTCGTCCACGTCCGCCAGCAGGTCCCGGAAGAAGGCCTCGTGATCCGCCCGGCTCACCCCCAGCC
>DASTNU010000498.1:0-4064 GCA_035720605.1 Longimicrobium sp.
CGGCTCCGCAAGCTGGAGCGGCCCGATTCCCCCTTCGCCGACCACGGGCGAAAGGGGCGCAAGCCGGCCGGCGTGCACTGGGTGCAGCCGGAGCTGGTGTGCGAGATCGCCTTCACCGAGTGGACGGAGGAAGAGATCCTGCGCCACCCGGTGTTCCAGGGGCTCCGCGAGGACAAGCAGCCGCGCGACGTGGTGCGCGAGCGTCCCGCGGAGCTCCCCGCGGGCGAGAGGGCCGCGGCGAAGCCCGCCGGCCGCGCGCGCCCGGCCGCGGCGGGACGGGCGTCGTCCGCCGTCCCCGCCCCGCGCTCGCGTCCCGTGCCGCCCTCCACGCAGCGGGCCAACCCGCGGCGCGGCAAGGGCGAGGACACCGAGGTGGCCGGGGTGCGGCTCAGCAGCCCGGACAAGGTGCTCTACCCCGCCCTGGGCATCACCAAGCTGGAGCTGGCGCGCTACTACGAGGCCATCGGCGAGTGGATGCTGCCGTACATCCAGGACCGGCCGCTCACCCTGGTGCGCTGCCCGGAGGGCGTGGCCGGCGACTGCTTCTACCAGAAGCACGGCGACCAGCACTTCCACGAGTCCATCGGCCGCGCCACCATCCCGGAGAACGACGGAGAGCTCAAGGTCTACACCTACGTCGACTCCGTGGCGGGGCTGGTGGGGATGGTGCAGATGGGGGTGATCGAGCTGCACACCAGCAACGCGCGGCGGGACATGTTCGAGCGGCCGGACCGCTTCGTCATCGACCTGGACCCGGCGAAGGACGTGCCGTGGGCGCGCACGGTGGCCGGCGCCTTCCAGGTGCGCGACCGGCTGGCGGAGCTGGGGCTGGCAAGCTGGGTGAAGTCGACGGGCGGCAAGGGGCTGCACGTGGTGGTGCCCCTGGCGCGCCGGCACGACTGGGACGAGATCAAGGAGTTCACGAAGGCGCTCGCCACGGACCTGAGCGCGCAGAACCCGGGCAAGTACGTCACCAAGGCGAACATCGCGGCGCGCAAGGGCAAGATCTTCATCGACTACCTGCGCAACGGCCGCGGCGCCACGGCCATCAGCGCCTTCTGCATCCGCGCCAAGCCCACGGGCGCCATCTCCGTCCCCCTGCGCTGGGAGGAGCTGAGCCCCGGGCTCGATCCGGACGCGTTCACCCCCGAGGCCGTCATCCGCCGCCTGGCCAAGCTCAAGGGCGATCCCTGGGAGGGCTTCTGGACGTCGAAGCAGTCCATCACCAGGACGATGAGGACGGCGTTGCGGATGAAGTGATTCCATCCCGTCTGCGCGGGTCCATGGCGGTTGAAGCCCCGCGCAGTTTGCGGGGCTTTCCGCTGTCGTTGCCGCGGCTTCCAGCCGCCCGGGACCGGGGCGTGCCGGCGCAGCACGAGAACGGGCGCACGCAGTCGAAGCCCCGCGCGGTTTGCGGGGCGCAGTCGTTGCGGCGGGTTTTCCCGCTCGGCGAGGACCCCGAGCCCTTGCGCTGATACACATTTGTAGTGCAGATTTACGCGCGGTCCGCACGCTCCATCCATCCCGGAGCAGGCTCCCCCGCCCATCGAACAACCCTCGCCGGAAATGACCGGGATGCAGCGCGCATCCCCGTGACGGCGAGTACATGCGGTTTTTCCGCCCCATCCCGATCCATCCGGATTGCCAACACGGAGACAGAATCGTGCGTTCATCCACCAAGATCGCCTGCACCGCCGGCGCCTGCCTGCTGCTTCTGGGCCACCAGGGCGCGGCGGCCCAGCAGGCGCTGCAGCTGCAGCCCAGCGTGGGGCTGGAGCTGCTCACCGGCAGCATCGAGAACAACACCGCGCAGTCGCAGGGCACCGGCGGCCGTGCCTGGGGAATGCAGCTCAACATGGGCGTGACCGCGCTGCGGGTCCTCTCCCTGAGCGCCGACCTGGGCATCGCCGACATCGCCGACAACAACGCCTTCAGCGAGAACACCACGGGCGGCGAGATGACCTCCAGCGTCCAGGCGTTCCTGGGCAGCCTGGCGGTGGGACTGCGCACGCCGCCGCTCTCCATCCCCGAGGAGCCGTCGGCCACGGTCTCGGCCGGGGTCAACGTGGGGCACACCTGGATGTCCGCCGAGCGCGGCATCGTGAACTGCACGGACTGCACGGAGCAGGACCTGGAGATCACCGCCGGCAACTTCTGGGAGCCGGGGCTGTACGTGGCGCCCAGCCGGCGCTGGGGCCTGAACGCGCGCTACCGCGTGTACGGCGGCGACTCGGACCTGCAGAACGCCATCATGGTCGGCATCAGCGGCGTGCTGTAACGCCGGAGCTTTTCCAGACGCCGAGGGCGCGGAGGGGATGATCCCTTCCGCGCCCTTCGCGTTTCGGGCGAGGCCTGGTGATCAGGACGAGGCGGCCTCGAGCTTCGCGGCGACCTCCACCAGGCGCCGGGCCTGGTAGCGGATGGAGGCCTTCACCTCGTCGCTCAGCGGCGCGCCGCTGCCGGTGGAGGTGGTGGTACCGTACGGATTGCCGCCGCTGGCGTAGATCACCTTGTCCGTGTACCCCGGCGGCACCAGGATGCAGCCGAAGTGCATGAAGGTGGCGTACATGGAGAGCAGCGTCGTCTCCTGCCCGCCGTGCGGGTTCTGCGCGCTGGTCATGCAGGTGGCGGCCTTGTTGGACAGCTTCCCTGCGGCCCACAGCGGCCCCAGCTGGTCGATGAACGCCCGCATCTGGCTGGCCATCACGCCGTAGCGCGTGGGAGCGCTGAACAGGTAGGCGTTGCCCCACTCCATGTCTTCCGGCTTCGCCTCCGGGATGTTCGCGGTGCGCTCCGCCTGGGCGCGCCACGCATCCTGCCCGTTGACCACTCCTTCCGGCGCCGTCTCGCGGCATTTCACCAGCCGCACCTCCGCGCCCGCCTCGCGCCCTGCTTCCGCCGCCACCTCCGCCATCGCGTGGTTGGTGCCGTAGGTGCTGTAGTAGACGACCACTAGCCGCACGTTGCCCATCATTCGCTCCCCGAACGAGTCCGTACCCGGGCCCCCCTGGCCACGGGCCGGTGCGGCGGTGGGCAATCCCTGGACCCAGTCCGGATCACTGCCGCATCACAGCCCCCGCCCAGCGATTGACGCAACGACTACGCGCTGTCCGCCTGCGCGGACAAGGGATCGGGGCATGGGCTGACCTCGTCGTGCTTCGACAACCCTCGTAACGACGAACCGCCGCCCCGATGCTCCGGGGCGGCGGTTCCTGCCGGGGGCTCGCCTCAGGGCTGCGGGGTCCCCTGCCCTGCCAGCAGCGCCTCCAGGCGCTCCACGCGGGCGCGGAGGTCCGCATCCGCGGCGGCCTGCGCCTCCAGCTCCGCCACGCGCGCGCGTAGCGCCTCGTTCTCCGCCTGCAGCGCGTCCGTGCGCGCGGTGAGCGCCTGCGCGGCCGCCAGCGCCACGCCGTCCGCGTCCACCGTGCCGATGGTGACCTGGTCGTTCCCCAGGCCGAACGCCGCGCGGAAGTCCTGCGCCGTGGGGCCCAGGTGCCGCACCTCGTCGGAGTCCACCCTGTAGCTCCAGCTGGTGATGGGCAGCGTGCGCAGCCGCATCAGCACCTCCTCGCCCGACACGTGCTCGAACAGGTGCTTGCGGTTCACGTCCGACACGTTGGTCCACACGCCCGACGTGGAGAGGTACGCACCGGTGCTGGTGCTGATCACCGCGTTGCTCTGTCCCCAGTTGCTGACGCTGCTGCCGGACTGGATGGTCACGCCGGTGGTCAGGTTGCTGCTGGTGAAGATCCGGAAGCCGCCGCTCACCCGCCAGTTGGCCGAGTGGTTCACGCCGGCCCGCATGGAGTCGACGGACGAGCGGTCGGAGAACACGAACGAGCCCTGCCGCGCGTTGGTGTGCGCGTGGTAGCCCAGCGCCACCGAGGCGGCGCCCGACGCCGTGTTGTCTTCACCCGCGGCGAAGGCCGAAACCTGGGCCGCCGTGCTGCGCAGGCCGAACGCCATCGCGTTGCTGGCGCTGGCGCGCACGTCCTGGCCAATGGCCACGGAGTAGTCGCCGATGTTGGCGTCGTCCCACTGCGTGCCGCTGATGGCTCCGGCCC
>DASTNU010000499.1:0-12609 GCA_035720605.1 Longimicrobium sp.
GCGGCGTTCGGGCTGGGCTTCATCTTCGGCCCCGCGATCGGCGGGTTCCTGTCGCGCTGGGGGCCGCAGGCGCCGTTCCTGGGCGCGGCCGCGCTGGCGGCGGCGAACGGCGTCCTCGCCTGGTTCCGCCTTCCCGAGTCGCTTTCGGAGGAGGTGCGGCGCGCCGCGCCCCGCCGCAGCGTGGGGCTGCGCGCGCGGCTGGGGACGGTGCTGGACGCGGCGCCGCGGCTGCGCGGGCTGTACGGCACCGTCTTCGTGGTGACGATGGGGATCGCGGGGACGGAGGCCACCCTGGCGCTCTGGGCCGGCCGCCGCTGGGGGCTGGGCTTCGAGTCCGTGGGCTACGGGCTGGCGATCGTGGGGTTGATGGCCACCGTCGCGCAGGGGCTGCTGGTGGGGCCGCTGGTGCGACGCATCGGCGAGCGGACCTCGGGGCTGCTGGGGCTCGCGCTGATCGCCGCGGGGATGGCGCTGGTGCCGCTGGCCCCCTCGCTGGGGCTGGTGCTGGCGGCGGCGGCGGTGTTCGCGATGGGGCAGGCCGCCGCCACCCCGGCGGTCTACGCGATGATCTCGCACCAGGGCGGCGCGGCGGACCAGGGGCGCATCCTGGCCGCCACGCAGTCGCTCAACGCGCTGGCGCGGGTGCTGGGGCCGTGGCTGGCGGGCGCCGCCTTCGCCGCGATCGGCATCGCTGCGCCGTACGCGGGCGGCGCGCTGCTGGCGGGGGTGGCCCTGCTGATCCTGGCCGTCACCGTGCGCGGCGGGCAGGTGCGCCGGTGATCCGCCCCCCCGCGCTGCGGCCGGGGGCGCGCGTGGCGCTGGTCGCGGCCGCCGGGCCCCTGCCGGAAGGCGGGGTGGACCGCGCCATCGACCGCGTCCGCTCGCTCGGCTGGGAGCCCGTGGTGGGCGAGTACTGCCGCGGGCGGCGCGGCTACCTTTCCGGCACGGACCAGGAGCGCGCGGCGGACTTCAACGCGGCGCTGCGCGATCCCTCCATCGGGGCCGTCTGGTTCCTGCGCGGCGGGTACGGGACGATGCGCATCCTGGACGACGTCGACTGGGACGCGCTGGCCCGGCATCCCAAGGCGCTCATCGGCTTCAGCGACAACACGGCGGTGCACCTGGCGGCGCAGCGCGCGGGGGTGGTGAGCTTCCACGGCCCGCATCCGCATGCCGAGGCACTGCCGGACTTCGCCCGCGACGAGCTGCTGCGCGTGCTGGCCGTCCCGGAGCCCGCGGGCGTGCTGCCGTTTCCGCCGGAGGGACGCGCGGAGACGCTCGCCGGGGGCGCGGCGGAGGGGCCGCTGCTGGGCGGCAACCTGTCGCTCCTCTCCGCCACGCTGGGGACGCCGTACGCCATCCGCCCGGAGGGCGCCATCCTCTTCCTCGAGGAGGTCGGCGAGCATCCCTACCGGCTGGACCGGCTCCTTTCGCACCTCAAGCTGGCGGGCGTGCTCTCCGCCGCCGCCGGGATCGCCGTCGGCGGGATCACCGACACGCCGGAGGAGCCCAACGGCGGGCCGGGCGCGATGGAGGTGATCCACGACCGGCTGGGCGGCCTGGGCATCCCCGTCGCCGCCGGCTTTCCCTTCGGCCACATCGACGACAACTGGACGCTGCCGCTGGGCGTGCGCGCGCGGCTGGACGCGGACGCGGGGACGCTCGCCCTGCTGGAGCCGGCGGTGGCGTGATGGGGGCGAAGGTGGATCTCTCTCTCATCCGCGTGGGACTGGAGGAATCGCTGGACGGCCCGATGATGGCGCACGCCCTGGACCTCCCCGGCTGCGCCGCCGTCGGTCCTTCCTCCGAGGCCGTACTGGGCGCCTTCGAGCGCGTGCTGGCGGACTGGCTGCGGTTCCTGGAATCCGTCGGCGAGCCCGTCCCCCCGCGCGACGCGGAGATCCAGATCGCGGTGGAGGAGTGGCTGCTGACGGAGGCACGCGTCGCCGCCGGCGAAACCGACGTGCTCTTCGCCGCGGACCTCGCCGCGCTGACGCGGGAGGATGCGGAGCGCGGGCTGCACCGCCTGGGGGCCCTGCGCGGGCGGCTGCTGGCGCGCGTCCGCCGCCGCCCGGAGGCGCTGCTGGACGCGGAGACGGCGGGGGGGATGACGGCGCGGCAGGTGCTGGACGAGCTGGCGCGCGCGCAGTGGTGGACGCTCAGCCGCCTGGGCGCCACGCCGATGGCGGAGGTGCCGGAGCGCACGCTGGCGCGCCTGGACACCGCGATGGCGCTCATCGTCGACCGCCTGACCACGCTGGACGACGACGCGCGCGGCCGGCACCTGGAGCTGGACGGCGAGGAGTGGACGCCGCGCAAGGTGCTGCGCCGCCTGCTCTGGCTGGAGTGGACGCTGGGTGCCGCCGCCCTCACCGCCCTGGCGATCGAAGTTCAACCTCTCCCAGGGGTTTTG
Organism: Longimicrobium sp.; assembly: GCA_035720605.1. Lineage (GTDB taxonomy): Bacteria > Gemmatimonadota > Gemmatimonadetes > Longimicrobiales > Longimicrobiaceae > Longimicrobium. The sequence continues at coordinate 2,414 of DASTNU010000499.1, forward strand.
GGGGAGGTGGGCGAGTAAATGCGAACCCGGAGGGGGCGTGCTCCTCGCGCCGGGCCCTCCCTGCGGCGCAGCGCGGCATGGGGAGTTTGACCCTGTCGCGTTCGCCCTCTGAGGACGAGATTCGTTCTCACACACGCGAACCAGAAGGCGCCAGCGGAGTAAGCATCCCGCAGCAACGGATGTGGATCGTTCAACTTACGGAGAGACGCACAGATGGCTTATCCCGAGATGATGGTGGCGCCGATGCGCCAGGACCTTACGCGGCTGGGCGTGCAGGAGCTGCGCACGCCGGACGAGGTGAAGGACGTGCTGGAGGACACCAGCGAGCCCACGCTGCTGGTGGTGAACTCCATCTGCGGCTGCGCCGCCCGCAACGCGCGCCCCGCCGTGGCGATCGCGCTGCAGAACGAGAAGAAGCCGCCGCGGCTGGCCACCGTGTTCGCCGGGCAGGACATCGAGGCCACGCAGGCCGCCCGCGGCTACATCCACGGCTACCCGCCCTCGTCGCCCAGCATCGCGCTGCTCAAGGACGGCGACGTCGCGTTCATGCTGGAGCGCCACCAGATCGAGGGCCGCTCCGCCGACGCCATCGCCGAGGACCTGGTGAACGCCTTCAACCAGCACTGCTGATCGGCGCCAGCCCGCAGATGCACGACGCCCCCGCCCGGAATCCCGGGCGGGGGCCTCGTTTGCCGTTTGTCCGCTCCAGCGGACCCTGTCATTCTGAGGAAGGCGCCGCAGATCCTTCAGTCGCGCGCCATGCTTCCCTGCAGAACGCAGGTTTCGCGTGGCGCTTCCTCCTAAACCTCACGCCGGCGATTGTCTTCCTGAGGGAGGCGCCGCGTGTAACTTTAACACACACAGTACTCTGGCGCCGACCGAAGGATCTTGCCGGCAGAACCGCGGGGCTGAAGTCCTGCCGCCGAGCCTGCCCTTCGCTGGCGGAGAGAAGATCCTTCGGTCGCGCGCAACCGGTTGCATTACTTCGGGGTTACTCGTGTGCGCTCCCTCAGGAAGACAACGCTGCTTTACGGTCTCCTGGGGTTTAGCAACACCCTCTCGGGATGACAGATGCTTTCCGCGGCGGAGTTTCCGCAGCATCATCCCCGCGGCTTGAGCTCCCACAGCACGTTCACGATCTGCCAGCGGCCATCCACCCTGGCCAGGTGCATGTAGTCGATCCACCCCGACATGGTGGCGCGCACGCTGGCGGCGTTGCCGAAGACGTCGAGGATGACGACGTCGCGCTGGCGCTGCGCCTCGGGCGTGTCGGTGCCGCCGCCCTCGCCGGTGGCGGCCACCAGCTCGTCGGCGGTCATCTGGCGCAGCGTCCACGCGCCTGTGCGGTCGCGCTGCGAGATCCGCTTGGCCAGCCCCGGGTGCACGGCGCGCCGCATCCGCGCCGCGTCGCCGGCGTACCACCCCTCCACGTAGTCCAGCGCCGCGGCGCGGATGGCGGCGGAGTCCGCGGCCGTCTGCGCGCGGGCCGGGGCGGCGGGGATGGCGCAGAGCAGGAGCGTGGCGGCCAGGCAGAGTCGCGTCTTCATCGTTCGATGTCCTTCGTGGAAGGGCGGGGAAGCGGTGGATCCGGCGGGTTGGATGCGGCGCCCGGAGAGAGCGTTGTACGGCGGGGCGTCCGGGGGCGACGAGGATCACATCATCCGCACCACCCCGTCGTGCTCCACGTACTTCACGGCGGGGTGGCGGCGGACGGCGGCGAGCGCATCGGCCGACAGCTCCGCGGCGAAGCCGAGCAGCGCGCTGCGGAACACGTGCCTGGGCGTGAAGCCGTGCGTCGCGGCGAGCTCGGCCGTCACCGCGTCCGCGTCGGTGCCGTCGTGGTAGACGACGATCACCCCCGGCGCCGCGGGGTTCGGCGTGCCCTGCAGCGGCGCGGGCTCCGTCATCCGTAGACGCCCTGCACGGCGGACTCCGGCGCCGGCATCGCCGTCTCGCGGCTCTTGATCGCTGCTTCGGCCGCGGCCTCCACCTCGGCCGTCACCCGCGCCTCGATCTCCTCCAGCGTGCCGCGGGCGATCCCCTCCTCCTCCAGCCACGCCTCGTACAGCCCCACGGGGTCGCGCCGCCCCCACTGCGCGAACAGCTCGCGGTCGAAGAGCTCGCGGGCCTCGCGCTCGTCGTGGGTGGCGTGGCCGCCCATGCGGAAGGTGTCCGCCACCAGCAGCGTGGGCCCGCCGCCGGCGCGGGCATGGTCCGCCGCCAGCTTCGTGGCCGCGTAGGCGTCCAGCACGTTGTTGCCGTCGAAGCCGCCCCCCGCCATCCCGTACATCGCCGGCCAGTCCTCGAAGCTCCCCGCGGCATGCTGAGAAAGCCGCGTCCCCAGCGCCACCTGGTTGTTCTGGATGATGAAGATCACCGGCAGCCGCAGCACCGCGGCGAAGTTCACGCCCTCGTGGAACGCCGCCGTCTTGGTGGATCCGTCGCCCACCCAGGTGAGCCCCACCCTGTCCTCGCCGCGCTGCCGGAAGGAGAGCGCGATGCCGCTGATCACCGGCACCACGTCGCCCACGTGGCTGATGGGCGGCAGCACGCCGTACGCCAGCTCGCCCACGTGCAGGTCGCGGCCGCCGGACGGGCTGTCGGCGGTGCCCAGGTATCTGCGGAAGATGTCCGCGACGGGCATGCCAAACTCGTGGCAGGCGCCCGAGTTGCGGATCATCGGGGCCACCACGTCGCGGTGCTCGCCGCGCCGCCGCAGCGCGTGCACCGGGCCGATGGTGGTGGCCTCCTCCCCCACGCCCAGCCACGCCTTGCTGATGACGCCGCTCTTGACCCAGCGCTTGAGCATGATGTCGTGCAGGCGGTTGCGCAGCAGGCCGGCGTACAGGTCCAGCAGCTGCTCCTCCGCCAGGGCGCGCACCACCTCTTCGCGCTCGGGGTTGGCGGTGATGCACTCGCGGCAGGCCTTTACCAGCGCGGGATCGGCGGACCAGTTCTGGTACTCGGGGGGATCGTAGGCGGCGAAACGCTTCATGGGTACGGCTGTGGGATGCGCAAGATCAAAGGGTGCATGGTGAGCATACGCGGATGCGCGTTCCACGGCAATGGCTCATCCGGGTCCGGCCGTGCCGGTTTGCGCCGGTCCACCGGGCGGATCGAGGCGGCGCGGCCGTATTTTATGGCCGATGCACGGCGCAATGCTGGCAGACTGGCCGGTGCGTCTATATCTTGTACGTGCGTATCGACATCCGCAGTATTCCGCCCGAATAATTCGCTTCCGTGCTAGACGAGCTTTCGCCCGCCGAAATCGCGCTGCTCAAAGAGCTTGCCGACAAAGGCGCCCCGGTTTCCGAGGCGCGCCTGGATGCCGGCGCGCTCCGCACGCTGATGCTGCACCGGTACATCAAGCGGATGAGCGGATTTTCCGTCATCACGCCGGATGGCCGGCGCGCGCTGGAGTCCATCCAGCGTGGCCAGTCTCCCGCGGCCGCGCAACCGCTGCGCCACCGCGACATCTTTCCCCTCGCCGCCGCGCCGCGGCCCGCGGACGAGGAGGAGGAGACGCCCGACACCACGGTCAACACCACGCAGGAAGACATGCTGCGGCAGCTGGCGCTGGCGGAGCAGCCGGTGCCGTTCGACGACCTGGACGGGCGGGTGGTGCGCGCGCTGGAGGGGCGCGGGCTGGTGCGCAAGGCCGACGGCCTGGTGCTGCTGACGGACGCGGGGCGCGTGTTCTACGAGAGCAAGGTGCGCCGCCGCCGGCGCGCCCGCTCCGGCTGGGTGAAGTCCCAGCCGGTGCCCGCGGAAGGCACGGAGGACCGCGGGGTGCGCGCGCAGTCCATCCGCGACGCGGTGGATGCCCTGCAGCGGGCCATCGGCGGCGCGGACGAGATCGAGATCGGCGACCTGCCCGCGCTGGCGGAGGACGCCTTCACGGGGCTGATGGAGCTGGCGGACCGCATCGAGCGCGGCGCGGACCCGCGGCGGATCAAGCGGGGGTAGCCGGGAGGGCGCCACTGCGCGCTTCCAGGAGCGAATGAGTTCGCCGCTGGAAACTGGCAAAGTCCCCCTGCGCGGACGACGAAAGCATCGGCCCGGCGGGAGCATGCGTCTCCCGCCGGGCCGTTTCGTTTCCTCCCCCGAAACAGATCGTTTTCCTGAGGGAGGCGCCGCGCATCACTCTCCAGGTCGAGCAGCCATGGCGCCGACCGAAGGATCTACTCTCCGCCCGCGAGGGGCAGGCCCGGCAGCAGAGATTCAGCCCCCGTGGTTCTGCCGGCAAGATCCTTCAGTCGGCGCCAAAGTACCGTGCGTGCTGAAGTTACACGCGGCGGCTCCCTCAGGAAAGCAATGCGAATGCCGCAGACGGCGCAATCACGCCGCCGCGGCGTCGGCCGTCACCATGCGCGCGACGAGGCGCAGGGGGAGGTCCAGCGTGGCGCGGACGCCCTCGCCGGGCAGGTTCTCCAGCCGCAGGGACGCATCGCCGCAGTAGAGCGCGTCAAGCCGCGCCAGCGTGTTGCGGATCCCCACCCCCGGCGCCTCCAGCGCGCCCTCCGGCAGCGCCCTTCCCGTGTTCTCCACCTCCAGCCGCAGGCGGCCGGCGTCCGCGCCGCGCGCCCGCAGCGTCACGCGTCCGGGCTCCGGCACCGGCGCCACGCCGTGGCGGATGGCGTTCTCCACCAGCGGCTGCAGGATCAGCGCGGGCACCAGCGCGCGCTCCAGCCCCGCATCCACGTCCACCCGCACCGTCAGGCGGTCGTGAAAGCGGATGCGCTCGATCTCCAGGTAGTGCCCCAGGTACTCCAGCTCCTCGCGCAGCGGGATCTCGTGGCGGGTGTCGCCGCGCAGCGCCACGCGCAGCAGCCCGCCCAGCCGCCCGATCATCTCCACCGCCGCGCCGTTCTCCGCCCGCCGCACCAGCCCGGAGACGGCGTTCAGCGCGTTGAACAGGAAGTGCGGGTTCAACTCCATCCGCAGCGCGCTCAGCCGCGCCTCGGCCGTCTGCGCCTCCAGCCGCGCGGCGCGTGCCCGTAGCTCCGCCGCCGCCAGCTCTTCCTCCCGGTACCGGCGAAAGTAGTCGAGCGTGTAGTACGTCCCCGCGATGGCGGCGTAGGTGAGCAGGTCCAGCAGCAGGAAGTTGAGGAACAGGTTGCGGATCTGCACCGTCACGCTGGGGAGCACCCAGTGGCCGTGCGTGCGGTAGAAGACGTGCCCCTCCACCAGCAGGTGCACGGCCGAGAACGCCAGCCCCGCGGCCAGGTGGCCCAGCGTCAGCAGCGCCGGGCCGGCGCGGTCCGGGCGCAGGCGGCGGCACACCCACAGCACCGCGGGGGTGAGCAGCGCCCACAGGTACCACCAGGGCATGTTGCCCACCAGCGCGCTCCACACGCCGCGGTCGCGCCCCTGCAGCCGCTGGCTCACGTAGGCGTTCCCGCTCTCCACCAGCCCGAAGAACGTCCACGCCCCGAACACCGCCAGCGGAACGCGCCCCCCCGGCCCGCCGCGCGGCCTTTCGGGCGCGCTCACAGGTCCGGCCGCAGCAGGGCGCCGCGGAACGTCCGGCTCACGCGCAGCCGGGTGCCGTCGCGCAGGATGGCCAGGTGGTCGCCGGCCGTCCACGGCTGCACCTCGCGGATGCGGGCGATGTTGACCACCGTGCCGCGGTGGATGCGGACGAAGTGCGCCGGGTCCAGCCGCTGCGCCGTGGCCGCCAGCGTGCCGCGCACCAGGTGCGTGCGGCCGCCGGCGTGCACCTGCACGTACTTGCCGTCCGCCTGCAGCCAGTCCACTTCGCTGACGGGGATGAACTGCGTGCGGTTCTGCGCGCTCACCGTCAGCCAGGTGGCGTACGGTGATGACGGCAGGCGTGCCGCCATCGCGGAAAGCGCCGCGTCCGGGTGCACCTCGCGCAGCAGCGCCTGCAGCCGCGCGCCAAGCTCGCCCTGCCGCTCGCCGTGGATGCGCCGGCGCGCGTGCCCCAGCGCCTCGCGAAAGCGCTCGTCGCCGAACGGCTTGAGCAGGTAGTCCAGCGCGTGCACCTGGAATGCGCGCAGGGCGTGCTCCTCGAACGCGGTGACGAAGATGGTGGCCGGCATGCGCTCCGGCCCCACCCGCTCGATCACGCCGAACCCGTCCATCCCCGGCATCTGCACGTCCAGGAACACCAGGTCCGGCGCCTCGCGCTCGATGGCCTCCGCCGCCTCGCGCCCGCTCCGGCACTCCGCCACGATCTGCCATCCCGGCTCGCGCGCCAGCGCCAGGCGAATGCAGTCGCGGGCCAGCGGCTCGTCGTCCACCGTCACCACGCGCAGCGGACCGGAAGCGGGTGGATGCGTCGTCATCTCGGGATGAGGGATTGATGTCGTGTGTCGCCGCCACTCCCCCTCTCCGCGAGGAACGAGCGGGGAGGGGGTCGGGGGGAGGGGCCCTCCCGGCGGGCGGCAGGATCTCGCATCCCGCTTCGGGAATCGAAAAATCGCACGGTGGGCGGGCGGGGGGAGCCGGCGAGGGACGCCGGACATCCACCCCGCTGCCGCCGCCTTCAATCACGCGTGAAGACGAGCGCCATCTCGGGCTCCCAGACTTCGCCGTCCTCCGAGACCGCCCACTCCTGCCGCACGACGCCGTCCGCGACCGCCTCCAGCGTCACGCGGACCTGCAGGGAACGCCCGTCCGGCCCCGGTTCTGTCCCCGTGAGCACCAGGCGCCCGTCCACCACGGTGCCGCGCAGCTCCACGCGCTCGCCCTCGCTGTCGACGTACGTGCGCCAGAACGAGCGGCTCACCGGGTCCCAGTAGAAGAAGCTGGTGGCGGAGAAGCCCCTGTCCGTGCGGTAGCTCTCCTCCGTCAGGCAGCCGCTCAGGTCGCTGGTGATGGACGCCGTCCCCAGCGCCGGCCCGTGCTCCGCGGAGACCGTCCACTCGCCGAGCAGGAAGTCCAGCTGGCGCGCGTTCTGGGCGGGACCACCGGGGCGGCAGTTGGTGGTCTGCGTCTCCGGCGCGGGCGTAACGCTGGGCGCGGCGGTGTAGGTGAGGGCGCCGGACAGGTGGGTGTTCTGCTGCGGGCTGTCGAACTTCCACGCCTGGACCACCTGGCCCGTCGGCAGCACGTACCAGCGGTACTCGTCGTACCAGTCGAATCCCGAAGGGGTGATGCGCTTGCCCCGCAGCACCATCGTGTCGGATTCCAGGCCGCCTCCCATGCGCAGGTTGCCGCCCGGGATCGACGACACCCAGGTCTGGTGCCACTGCCCCAGGTCGCGGTCGTAGGCGTTGATGCTGCGGCCGCGGATGCCGTTCGCCGGCGTCCAGCTTTCGGAGACCAGGCAGCCGTCCAGCCCCGGGCGGATCTGGTTGACGGAGCCGCCCGCGCCGTTGGCCGCCGTCACGTTCCAGTCGCCCAGCCAGAAGTCGAACTGGCGGTGCCGCGCGTCCTCCTGGCAGGGGGTGTCGGGCGCGGCCCGGTCCACGCCGCCGTTGTAGACCGCCAGCCGGCCACGGGCCAGCAGCCCGTACGCCCCCGCGCCGTCCATGGGTACGCCCAGCATCTCGTCGTCCTGGCATGCGGACGACACCGCGAGCACCGCCAGACCGAGGGTGAACTTTCGCGAGATCCAGAACATGCTGCCTCCTCGTCGATTTCACGGATCGTAGATCGTGGATGGGGACCGTGCCCCCGTAGCGGCGCCGGTCTGACGAGGAGGATGCGGTGGCTGATGGGGCGCTGTCGCGGTCGATGTCCCCCAGCCGTGCAAGACGGGAACGAGCCGCTTTCCCCGGGCACGAGACGCGGTGAGAGGAACGATCACGCGGAGGACGCGGAGGAAACAAAAAGAGGACGCGGAGCAGGAATCCCCGCTCCGCGTCCTCTCGCTTTCTCCGCGTCCTCCGCGTGATCCTACTCCTTCGCGAGCTTTTTCTCCAACTCTTCCAGGGCGTCCCAGGCTAGCATGGCGCACTTCACGCGGCGCGGTAGGCGGGCCACGCCGGCCAGCGCGCGCATGTCGCCCAGGACGCGGTCGCGGGCGGCCGTCTCGTCGCCGTGGATCATGTCGCGAAAGCGCGCGGCGACGGCGTGCACCTCGTCCCAGGACTTGCCGACGGCGTGCTCGCTCATCATCGACGCGGCGGCCTGCGAGATGGCGCAGCCGTGGCCGCTGTAGCGAATGTCCTCGATCCGCCCCTCGCTCACCTGCACCTGCAGCAGGATGTCGTCGCCGCAGACGGGGTTGCGCATCGGCACCACTGCGTCCGGCTCCGCCAGCTCGCCGCGGTGCTTGGAACTGCGGTAGTGCTTGAGGATGAGCTCCTGGTACACCTGGTCCAGCGCGGACCGCTCCGTCATCGCATCTCCATAAGTGTCATTGGTTTGCGCCGTCAGGACGGCTCCGCGCCCGGCGGTTGAAACCGCTGCTGGAACGTCACGAAGTCCGCCTGCGCGGACTCGGCGGCCTGGCAGTGTACGGCGTCTCGTGCACCTGCGCGTCCGCAACCCGATTGCCCGGGTGGGGCGCCGGGAGCGTCGTGATCATGCCGTTGAAGCCTCGCGCAGTTTGCGAGGCTTTCCGCCGTCGCAGCCGCGGCTTCAGCCGTCCGGGCTGGAAGCGCGCCACGCGGGGGCCGCACGCCACGCCGCTTCCGTTCGCTCAATACCCGAACAGCTCGCGCGCCCGGTGCAGCGCGTCCATCAGCGCGTCCACCTCGGCGGGGGTGTTGTACTGGTAGAACGAGGCGCGGGTGGTGCTCCCCACGCCCAGGCAGTCACGGCGGCTGCGTGCAATTAGCTTCGAGGCTCAGAGACGCCGAGGTCGCGGCAGATCTTCTTCGCGAGGTAATCATCGATCTCGGTATGGCGGGGCACCGCAGTTCGTCGCCCATTCAAGGGATTGCCCCACCACGAGTGCTTGGCTCCTTCGCGGACCAGCTTGCAGCCTTGCGCGAGCAGGTGAGCCAGAAAAGTCCGGCGCTTCACGCCGCCAGGCTCACACGAATCTCCTCATAGGGAGCACCCTCGGTCGCGGCAAGTGCGTCGGCCCGGTTCATCTCCAGCGCTTCCTCAAGCGCTGAGTGCAGATTGTCGATCAACTCTTCGCGCGTTTCGCCCTGCGAGTTCACGCCCGGGAGTTCCGCAATCCATCCGATCCACCACCGCTCCCGCTTCTGAACAACTGCCGTGTAGCTCATTCCAGCTCTCCGTTCGAGGATAGTGGATCGTAGCACGAGTGCCAGAAATTGTGAAGCGCGATCCTCAATACCCGAACAGCTCGCGCGCCCGCTGCAGCGCGTCCACCAGCGCGTCCACCTCCGCCGGGGTGTTGTACAGGTAGAACGAGGCGCGGGCGGTGCTCCCCACGCCCAGGCACTTCATCAGCGGCTGGGTGCAATGGTGGCCGGCGCGGATGGCCACGCCCTCGCTGTCCAGGATGGTCGCCAGGTCGTGCGGATGGATGTCCGCCAGGGTGAACGACACCACGCCGGACCGCTCCGACAGGTCGCGCGGGCCCAGCACCGTCAGGTCCGGGATCTCGCCCAGCCGCTCCACCGCGTACGCCACCAGCGCCCGCTCGTGCGCCAGGATGGCGTCGCGCCCCAGCCCCGCCAGGTAGTCCGCCGCCGCCCCCAGGCCCACCGCCCCCGCCACGTTGGGCGTCCCCGCCTCGAAGCGGTTGGGGAGCGGCGCGTAGGTGGACGACTCCAGCTCCACCCACTCGATCATGTCGCCGCCGCCGTGGAAAGGCGGCATGGCCTCCAGCACCTCGCGCCGTCCCCACAGCCCGCCGATCCCCGTGGGGCCGCACATCTTGTGGCCGCTGAAGGCGTAGAAGTCCGCCCCCAGCGAGGGCACGTCCACCGGCAGGTGCGGTGCCGACTGCGCCCCGTCCACCACCATCAGCGCCCCCGCCGCCTTCGCCTTCGCCGCGATCTGCTGGATGGGATTCACCGTCCCCAGCGCGTTGGAGACGTGCCCCACGGAGACGATCTTCGTCCGCGACGTGAGCAGGTCGTCCAGCATCGACAGGTTCAGCCGTCCCTGGTCGTCGATCTCCAGGAAGCGCAGCCGCGCCCCCGTCCGCTGCGCCACCAGCTGCCAGGGGACGAGGTTGGAGTGATGCTCCAGCACCGACAGCAGGATCTCGTCGCCGGGGCGCAGCTGCGTCATCCCCCACGCGTACGCCACCAGGTTCAGCCCCTCGGTGGTGCCGCGCGTCCAGATGAGCTCCGCGGGATCGC
>DASTNU010000500.1:0-6748 GCA_035720605.1 Longimicrobium sp.
GAGGCGCCGCGTGTACCTCAGCACGCACGGTGCTTTGGCGCCGACCGAAGGATCTTGCCGGCAGAACCGTGGGGCTGAATCCCTGCCGTGGAGCTTGCCCCTCGCGAGCGGAGAGAAGATCCTTCGGTCGCGCGCAAGCGGTTGCATTACTTCGGGTTACTCGTGTGCGCTCCCTCAGGAAGACAACGCTGCTTCGCAGCCTCTGGATGTAGCGACACCCTCCCAGGGGAGAGGGAACGGGGGACAGGGCGGTCGATCTCGAGGGCGATTCATGTACCGCAGCTGCATCTTCTGCTCGGCGGAGCTGGGATCGAACGAATCCATCGAGCGCTTCCCGGTGGGCCGGAGCCTGGCCTTCGACGCGGCGAAGGGGCGGCTGTGGGCCGTCTGCCCGAAGTGCGCGCGGTGGAACCTGGCGCCGATCGAAGAGCGCTGGGAGGCGATCGAGGACGCCGAGCGCCTGTTCCGCGACACCCTGATGCGGGTGCAGCGCGAGAACATCGGCCTGGCGAAGCTGCCGGACGGAACGCGGCTGGTCCGCGTGGGCCAGGCGCTGCCGGGGGAGCTGGCGGTGTGGCGCTACGGCGGGGTGCTGCGCCGCCGCCGGGCCGCGCACCTGGTCGGGGTGGGGCTGGGGATGGCCGCGCCCGCCGTGATGGCGGGGATGCTCGCCACCGGCGTGGCGCTGGGCGCGGCGGCGGGTGTGGCGGTGGGGGCGGCGCTGGGGTCGGGAGCCGTGTCCATCCCGCTGGTCTACGCGCTCATCCGCGACAACGCCCGCAACCGCGGACGCCGGCTCCTGCCGTACACGGGCGTCGACGTGGACGCCGCGTCGCTGCGCAGGGCCCGGCTCGCCTTCACCTTCGAGGGCGAGGCGAGCGTGGAGGTGCGGGCGCGCGTCCCCGTCCCCACGCCGTACCCGGTAGCCCCGGGGCTGGAGCCCTGGCGCTACGACACGGTGGTGCTGCCGCCGGAGCAGGGGCGCACGCTGCTGCGGCGGGGGATGGTGGTGCTGAACGCCCCGCTCGCCGCCGGCGACCAGGTGCGCGCCGCGGTGGACCTGCTCACCGCCAGCGGGTCGGCGAAGGACTACCTGCGGCGCGCCGCCGCCGACCGCGCGCCGGTGGACGACGTCGCCGCGGAACGGTGGGCGCGGGGCGCGCGCAGGCTGGCGCTGGAGATGGCCGTCCACGACGACCTGGAGCGCGAGGCGCTGCAGGGGGAGCTGGCCGCACTGGAGGCCGCGTGGCGGCAGGCGGAGGAGATCGCCCGCATCGCCGACGCGCTGCCGGACGACCTCCCCGCCGACGAGCCGCCGCGCATCCCGCTGGGCTGAGCGGTTGCCGGTGGATGGATGGAGCGCGATTGATCGCGAAGGAGATTCATGTACCGCAGCTGCATCTTCTGCTCGGCCGACCTGGGCGCGAACCTGGCCTTCCCACGCTTTCCCGTGGGGCGCACCCTGGCGTTCGACGCGGCGAAGGGGCGGCTGTGGGTGGTCTGCCCCAAGTGCGCGCGGTGGAACCTGACGCCCCTGGAGGAGCGCTGGGAGGCGGTCGAGGACGCCGAGCGCCTGTTTCGCGACACGCGCCTGCGGGCGCAGAGCGAGAACGTGGGGCTGGCGAGGCTCCCGGACGGGACGACGCTGGTCCGCGTGGGCCGGGCGCTTCCCGGCGAGCTGGCGGTCTGGCGGTACGGGCGGGAGCTCATGCGGCGGTGGTACTGGGAGATGGCGATGGGCGGGGTGACCCTGCTCACCGGGATTCCCTTCGCCGGAAACGTGGTGGAGCGGGCGGCGGAGGTGGCGCGCTTCGGGTGGCGCGACCGCGACCGGCTGCGCAGGCAACGGGTGCCCGCCACCCTCTCGCCCACGGGCGCGCCGCTGGTGCTGCCGCGCGCCTGGCTGGCGGAGTCGGTCCTGCACGAGTCCGCGGAGGGCGAGCTGCTGCTGCGGGTGCCGCTGCGCAACCAGCCCGACCCCCGCGCCCACGCCGAGTTCAGGGGCCGGGACGCGCGCACCGTGCTCGCCCGCGCCATGCCCATCCTGAACCACGAGGGGACCGGCGAGCGCGGGGTGAAGTACGCCATGGAGGTGCTGCTGCAGGCCTCGTCGGCGGAGGCGTACATCCGCACCCTCGCGCAGCGCCGTGGCGTGCTGGGCGGCGACTGGGCGCCATCGGACCGCAAGATCACGCCGCTGGGCCTGCGCGCGCTGGAGATGGCGGTGCACGAGGAGACGGAGCGGCGGGCGATGGAGGGCGAGCTGGCCGCGCTGCAGGCGATGTGGCGGCAGGCGGAGGAGATCGCCGCCATCGCTGACCGCCTGCCGGACCTCCCCGCGCCGGAGCCCCCGCGGCTGGGCGCCGTCGGCTGAGACCGGGGTGCGGAAATCCGGAACAGTGTGTGCGTCGTCCGCGGGACGGGAGGAACGGATGACGCGGCGGGGCCGGCGATCGTCCTTGTCGATGGACATCCCGCGAAGCGATGGAAACGGCTGGATTGACGGGAGACTGGCGCGCGGGTTCTGTTCAGTCTCTTGACATATTCGTGTGAAGACGAAGGAATGAGCGAAGACCTGGCGGTGTTCACCGCCGCGGAGCAGGCGGCGCGCGAGGGGCGGCCGGTGGTGCTGGCCACCATCGTCCGCTGCAAGGGAAGCACGCCGCGCGGCCTCGGCAGCAAGATGCTGGTGGACCCGGAGCGCGGGCTCACCGGCACCGTGGGCGGCGGCTGCGGCGAGGCGGAGGTCATCGAGGCCGCCCGCGAGGTGGCGGGCACCGGCCGGCCGAAGCTGCTGCGCATCGACCTGACCGAAGACCTTTTCTCGTGGAGCCCCGCCGTCTGCGGCGGGGTGTTCGACGTGTTCCTGGAGCGCGTGTGACCCGCGCGCGCCTCCCCATCTCCCGAGCGGGCCCGGGCCCGGGCACCTGACGTTTTTTTCGGCGGAGCACCCACATCCACCCGAAACGGCAAGACCGCCGGCGCAGCCCCCTGCGGCCGGGCGCGGCACCGTTTCGCACGCACGACCCACAGATTCAGGGGAAGGACCAACGCATGACCGCAGTGCACCAGCCGCTTGCGCCCGAGCAGCGGGACATGATCCGTGACGAGCTCCTGCGCAGCCTCACCAAGCTGGAGCGCAGCATGAAGGCCAACGGCCTGGCCGCGCGCCCGCGCGACCTGGAGCAGGACACCGTGGGCCGCCTGTCGCGCGTGGAGGCGCTGCAGAGCCAGGGTCTCACCAAGACGCTGGCCGAGCGCGAGAAGGCGCAGCTGGAGCAGATCGTCGCCGCGCTGCGGCGGCTGGAAGACGGCACCTACGGCGCCTGCAACTGCTGCGGCGGACCCATCCCCGTGGAGCGGCTGATGGTGTTCCCCGAGACGCTGGCGTGCAGCAGCTGCGCCCGGGGCAACGCGTAGGGAACAGGGAATCGCCCGCGGGAAACCGCGGGCGCCCGGAGCTCCCGACCTGCCCTGCCGGTTGCCGTCTCCCTTCAGACCTGCGAAGTTTGCTCCGCTCCCGCGGATGGCCGGTGCCATCCGCGGGCCGTTGCCATTGTGGGAGGGCGTGCCGCTGCCGGCTGTTCCCTGATTCCCTCATGGGTCCGGGGTATGCAGTCCTCTTCCCCCCTTTCGCGGGTGAACGCCGGATCGCCGGAAAACCGAGATGATGAATCGCCTGATTTCGCTCTGGGTGTGGGTGGGCGTGGTGTTCGTGGCGCTGGTGTGGGTGCCGTGGATGGCGCTGGTGTACGCCGTCACCGCCTCGCGCGACCCCGGCCGCTACGCCGTGGGGCGCTGGTTCCGCCGCGCGGCGGTGCTGGCCACCAAGCTGAACCCGCTGTGGCGCTTTCGCACCACCGGCGTGCGCATCCGCGACCCGCGCCGCCCGTACGTGGCGGTGGCCAACCACGAGTCGCTGGCGGACATCTTTCTCCTCTCCCACCTGCCGTGGGAGATGAAGTGGCTCAGCAAGGAAGCCATCTTCAAGGTGCCGTTCATGGGATGGATGATGCGCATGGCCGGCGACATCGCCGTGCGCCGCGGCGACCCGCGCAGCCGCGCACAGGCGCTGGAGGCGTGCCGCGACCGCCTGGCCAAGGGGGTGTCGGTGATGATCATGCCCGAAGGCACCCGCAGCGACGACGGGCAGGTGCAGCGCTTTCACGACGGCGCCTTCCGCCTGGCGGTGGAAACGGGGTGCCCCATCCTTCCCATCGCGGTGGCCGGGACGCGCGCGGCCATCTCCAAGGGCTCGTGGATCTTCAACCGCGCCACGGCCATCGCCCGCGTGCTGGAGCCGGTGGAGACCGCCGGCCTTACCCTGGACGACGTTCCCGCGCTGCGCGAGCGCGTGCGCCAGATGATCGCCGACGCCCGCACCGGGCTGATCCTCGAGCTCCAGGCGGCGTAGCGCGGGCGAACCGTCAGGAGACGGCGGCTCGATGCCGTCCGTGCCTGCTTTCCCTGTCGAAGTCGCTTTTCCGGATCCGGCACCGGAAACGAAGACGGCCCCCACGCGGAGGGCCGTCTTTCGTTTTCATCCACCGTCGATGCCGTCGATCAGCGGCGGGTGGTGAGCGAGACGCGCAGGGTGCGCGGGGCGCCGGGGAGGATGTTGTTGTTGCCGTGCGACGTGGGATAGTACCGCTCGTCGAACAGGTTCTCCACGTTCAGCTGCGCGCTCAGCGCCGGGGTCAGCCGCACGAACACCGCGCCGTCCGCCCGGGTGAAGCCGGGGAGGGTGACCGTGTTGTCGATGGCGGCGTACATCTTCGCCTGGTGCAGCACGCCCAGGCCAAGGCCCATGGAGGGCAGCACCTGCACCCGGTTCCACACCGAGAGCGTGCGGCGGGGCACCAGCGGCACCGAGGCCCCCTCCGGCGCGGCGGAGGTGCGGCTGGTGATGCGCGCCCGCTGCTGCGTGAAGCCGGCGGTCACCTGCCACGCCTCCGTCACGTTCCCCGCCGCGCCCAGCTCCCACCCCGTGGTGCGCTGCTCGCCCGTCTGCACCACCTTGGTGGCGTCGTTGGGGTCGGGCGCGGAGGTGTTGGTGCGGTCCAGCCGGTACACGGCCGCCGTGAGCGCCAGGTCCGGGCGCACGTCCCACTTGGCGCCCACCTCGTAGCTGGTGAACTGCTCCGGCTCCAGCGTCTCCGTCGTCGCGTTCAGCGAGCTGAACTGGTCGCCGGAGCTGGGCAGGTACGACACGCTGTAGCTGCCGTACAGCGACACCGGCTCCACCGGCTTCACCACAAGCCCCGCGCGCGGCGAGACCATGTCGTCCTGCCGGTCCAGCGTCTCGTCGGTGCGGTTGTTGTGGTAGTGCAGGTCGAAGCGGTCGAAGCGCACCCCCAGGATCGCCTGCAGGTGCCGGGAAAGCTCCACCTGGTCCTGCAGGTACACGCCGGCCACGGAGGCCGTGACGCGGTTGTCGGCGTCCGTGGTGCTCTGCCGGAAGGTGATGGGCGTGGTGACCGTCGGGCTGCCGAACGGCGCCGTCACCGACGTGGTGGCGTCGTTGTAGTAGCCGGTGTTGCGGAAGTTCTCCGTTTCCTGCCGCCCCAGCTCCGCGCCGAGCAGCAGGGTGTGGCGGATCCCCCCCGTGTTCAGCGAACCGGTGACGTCCGTCTGGTTGAAGAGGTTGGTCCGGTCCGTCGCGTTGTTGTAGGCGCTGAGCGTGACCTGCGAGCCGTCCGCGTTCACCGCGCCCGGGAAGCTGTTCTGGTAGAACTTGTCGTACGTGGTCCAGCGGCTGCGGTTGCGCATGGTCACCGCGCCCGTGCCGTGCTGGATGGCGGCGTCGGCGGCGTGCACCGCCACCTCGGAGTGGCTGAGGTCCGGGTTGCCGAAGAAGGTGTGGATGTCGGCATCCGACGGGCGCCCCTGGAACGAGGGGATGCCGCGGTCCACCGTGCGCTCGTCGTGAAAGTGCTCGTACCCGGCGTGCACCGTGGTCCGCGAGCCCAGCGCCACCGCCACGGTCGGATTCAGCCCGTAGCGCCGCAGGCCGAACTCGTCGCGAAAGCCGCGCGAGTCCTCGAACACGCCGTTGAAGCGCACCGCAACGTTCGGCCCCAGCCCCTGCCCCAGGTCGATCGTCCCGCGCCGGTGCTCGTACGAGCCCGTCTCGAGCGTGAAGGCCCGGGCCGGGGCCCACTGCGCCTGCCGGGTGACGCGGTTGATGACCCCGCCACCGCCGCCGCGCCCGAAGATCATCGCGTTGGGCCCCTTGAGCGCCTCCACCCGCTCCGCGTTGTACAGGTCGCGCAGGTACTGCGCGTCGTCGCGGACGCCGTCGACGAAGAAGTCCGCCGTGGAGCTGGTGCCGCGGATGGTGGGGGCGTCGCGGTGCCCCTCGCCCTGCCCCATGCTGACGCCGGGGACGTAGCGCACCACGTCCGCCATCCCCTGCATCGCCTGGTCGGCGATCAGCTCGCCGGTGACGATGCTGATGGACTGCGGCGCGTCGCGCAGCGGCGTGTCGGTGCGCGTGGCCGTGGTGGTGCGGGGGGTGGTGTACCCCAGGCTGCGAGGCGCCACCACGGTGAGCGGGGTGAGCGTGTACGAGCCCATGGACTCGCCGCGGGCCACCAGCGCCGTCTCGCCGCCGTCGGCGAACTGCGCGGCCAGGCCGGTGCCCGCCAGCAGGATGCGCAGCGCCTCGGGCGCCGTGTGCGCGCCGGAGACCCCGCGCGACCGGGCGCCGGCCGCGGCCGAGACGTCCAGCTGCACCCGCACCCCCGCC
>DASTNU010000501.1:0-3802 GCA_035720605.1 Longimicrobium sp.
GCTCCCCGTGCCGGAGCGCGGCGGTTTCCCTGCCGCCGCGCCGTCCCCCCCGCTCCCCGCGCCGTCGCCGGACGACTCGGTGCCCAACGAGCGGGAGTTCTTTCTGAACGCGGCGCGGGTGGCGTGGCGCTACGTGGAGCAGCAGTCGCACCCGCAAACGGGGATGGTGAACTCGGTGGTGGGCTACCCCTACACCACCGTGTGGGACATGGCCAGCGCGCTGGCGGCGCTGTACTGCGCGGACCAGCTGGACATCATCCAGGGCGAGGACTACGACCGGCGGCTGCGGCGGCTGCTGGGCACCCTGCAGCGCATGCCGCTGTTCGAGGGGCGGGCGCTGAACAAGAACTACTCCACCGAGCGGGCCACCATGGTGGACCGCGACAACCGCGACAGCGAGCGCGGCGCGTCGGTCACGGTCACCGACATGGGGCGGCTGCTGATCTGGCTCAAGATCATCGCCGCCACGCAGCCGCAGTACGCGGCGGCGGTGGATTCCGTGGCCGGCCGCTTCGACCTGCAGCGCTTCGTGCGCGAGGGGTACCTGTACGGCGAGGCGCTGGACAGCCGCGGCCGGCTGCAGCCGTACCAGGAAGGCCGGCTGGGATACGAGCAGTACGCCGCCGCCGGGTTCGAGCTGTGGGGCGCGCAGGCGCGGCGGTCGCTGGACCTGCTGCACAACGCGCAGGAGGTGTCCGTCCTGGGCGTCCCGCTGCTGGCGGACCGCCGCCGCGGCGAGCACCTGGCCAGCGAGCCGTTCGTGCTGATGGGGCTGGAGCTGGGGTGGTACCCGGAGCTGCGCAACCAGGCGTGGCGCATGCTGGCCGCGCAAGAGGCCCGCTTCCGGCAGACGGGGACGGTCACGGTGGCCAGCGAGGACGCCATCAACCAGGAGCCGTACTTCCTCTACTACTCCGTCTTCACCGACGGGCGCCCGTTCGTGGTGATGGACCCGGAGGGGCGGGCCGGCGACTTTCCGCGCACGGTGAGCACCAAGGCCGCGTTCGCCTGGCACGCGCTCCTTCCCAGCGCGTACACCTGGCAGGCGGTGCAGACGGTGGCGGCGGCGGCGGGAGGCAGCGGCTGGGGCTCCGGCGTCTTCGAGGCCACCCCCCGGCGCAGCACCGGCGCGGAGAACGTCAACACCGCGGCCGTGGTGCTGGAGTCCGCCCTGTACTACATGCGCGGCCGCCCCCTCATCGAAGGCGCGCGCCAGTAGGCGTCGCACGGCAGAAGACGTGGGTCACGCAGAGTCGGCAGGCGAAGCGGTGCGAGATGTTGCCAACCCCGGGAGAGTGCGAAGCAGCGTTGCGTTGTCTTCCTGAGGGAGCGCACACGGGTAACCCGAAGCAATGCAAACGCTTGCGCGCGACCGAAGGATCCTGCCGGCCGAACCGAGGGACCGGCCCAGTGCGCGGAGGCCAGCCCACGGTACGGCGCAGTAGATCCTTCGGTCGGCGCCAAAGTACTGTGTGTGCTGAAGTTACACGCGGCGCCTCCCTCAGGAAGACAATCGCCGGCGCGAGGTTTAGCAACACCCTCTCAGCCTCAGGATGACGATCGTCGGTCCGGGGGTCAGGGTCGTGGTCGGGGCTTCAGGCGCGCCCGGGTTTCGTACGGGAGGCCGGTGGTCCCGTGCGGCGTGGCGGAGGACCCGGGCGGCGTCCTCCGCGGCGAGGGTTTCGTCGATCTACAGCAGGCGGTCCCGGTAGCGGCGGCTCAGCCGCAGCTCGGCGCCGTCGTGCAGCTTGACCAGGTAGTCGCCGGCGAACCAGGGGCGCACCTCCTTCACCCGGTCCACGTTCACGATGGTGCTGCGGTGGATGCGCGTGAAGCGCCGCGGGTCCAGCTGCTCCTCCATCCCGCTGAGCGTGCCGCGCACCAGGTGCGCCTCCTTGCCGGTATGCAGCCGCACGTAGTTCCCCTCCGCCTCCAGCCAGTCGATCTTTTCCACGGCGACGAAGAACATCCGCTCGCCGTCCTTGACCAGCAGCCGCGTGGCGTGCGTGGGGGCGGCGGCGGCGCGGGCCCCCAGCTCGCGGCGCTCGCGCTCCAGGTGCTCCAGCAGCTCCGCCAGCCGCTCCGCCGGGCTCTCCGCCCCGCGGATCTGCCGGGCGGCGCGCTGCACGGCGGCGCTCAGGCGCGCCGGGGTGTACGGCTTGAGCAGGTAGTCCAGCGCGTGCACCTCGAACGCCTGCACGGCGTAGTGGTCGTACGCGGTCACGAACACCACCTGCGGCAGCCCCTGGCCCTCCAGCTCGCGCAGCACCGCAAAGCCGTCCATCTCCGGCATCTGCACGTCCAGAAAGAGCAGCTCCGGGGTTTCCTCGCGCACCGCCCGCACCGCCTCGCGCCCGGTGGCGCAGACGGAGACCACCTCCAGCCCCTCCTCCGCCTCCAGCAGGCGGGCCAGGCGCCGCCGGGCCAGCGGCTCGTCGTCCACCACCACCGTGCGGATCTTCATGCGGTCGCTCCGGCCAGGGTGCCGCCGCGGGTCACCGGTGCCTCGTCCGGGCCCGCCGGGCGGTACGGAATCTCGATCGTCACCAGGGTGCCGCCGCCGGGCGCGTCCGCCAGCTCGAAGCGGTGGGCCGCGCCGTACGCCTGCGTCAGGCGGCTGCGCGTGTTTCCCACCCCCACCCGCTCGCGGCGCTCGCCCCGCGGGGGCAGGCCGCGGCCGTCGTCGCGCACCGTCAGGCGCAGCACGTCGCCCACGCGGCGGGCGGCCAGCGTGACGGTGCCGGGGGCCACCTGCGGGCTCAGCCCGTGGCGCACCGCGTTCTCCACCAGCGGCTGCAGCACCAGGTTGGGCACCATCGCGTCCATGACGTCGGCGTCCACCTCCGTTTTGACCGAGAGCCGGTCCTGGAAGCGGGTGCGCTCGATCTCCAGGTAGGTGCCCACCAGCTCCAGCTCGCGCGCCAGCGGCACCTCCTCGCGCCCCGCCCGGTCGGTGGTCATCCGCAGCAGGTCTCCCAGCTGCGCGATCATCACCTCCGCCGCCCCGGGGTCGTCGTGCACCAGCTCGCTGATGGAGTTGAGCGTGTTGAACAGGAAGTGCGGCTGCAGCTGCATCTCCAGCGCGTGCAGCCGCGCCCGCGCCAGCTGTCCCTCCAGCTGCGACGCGCGCATCTCGCGGTCGCGGAAGCGGCGGTAGATCTCCAGCGCGTGCCCCGCGGCCACCACCGCCGCGTACGAGAGCAGCGCGTAGTGCAGGCTCACCCAGTAGAAGCGCGGCCAGAACGGCCCGTACAGGTAGGTGTACCGCGCCACCAGGAAGTTGAGGACCACGGCCGCGCTGGCCAGCAGCAGCCCGGCCGCGGCGTGGATCGCCAGGTTGCGGCGCAGCACCGCCCGCTGCACGGGAAAGCGCCGCGCCAGCGCCAGGATCACCGGCGTGTACACCGTCCACAGCAGCGCGTCGAACACCGTCTCGGCCAGCACCCGCAGCCACGCCTGCTCCCAGGTGAAGCGCGGCTGCAGCTGCGTGGTGTAGCTGAGGTACGAGTTGGAGTAGAAGAAGAGCGAAAGGGTGCCCCAGGCGGCGAAACCCAGCAGCATCTCCCGCCGTACGCTACGCCAGTCGATGTGGCTCATGGGGTGTGCAGGGTGGATCGTGGTGCGGGTGGGATGCGGGCGGCGGACAATCTAACCCGTTCCGCGGCAACGCACTACGGTTTTCTTTCCCGCCGCGCGCCCCCCGCCGCTCGTCCCCGCGGACCGGCGGTTCGTCACGCCGGGCGCGGCGCTCGTCACAAAACGGTGGGGGTTGCGCGTTCCACCCCGCAGCTTGCGCCCGCTC
>DASTNU010000502.1:0-3916 GCA_035720605.1 Longimicrobium sp.
GCCCGCCGTCCCGCTGGCCAGACATCCGACCGGGAGCGCGCGGGTGCGGCGCTCCCGCGCCAGCCGATCGACCGCCTCCTCCAGGCGCCCGGCCATCGCCCCGATCTCGAACCGGTGCTCGCGGCCGCCTTCTTCCGTGTCGTCCGGCGCCGGGTCCACGGCCGCCGTGCCGATCCCGGCGCCGTGCAGGGCGCGGGCGACCTCCTCCACCGTCTCGTCCGCGCCGCCGCCGCGCGCCGTGCGCGCGAAGATCACCACGACGCCCGCGGCGCCGCGCGGGAGCACCAGCTCCCAGCCCGGTCCGGCCTTCGCCCGGCGGGAAGCCGGGCGCTGGGCCGCGCCCGGGTCCTTCTCGTTGCGTGCGCTCATGGCTGCTCGGTGGTACCGCGCTGTTCGGCCTTCCGGAAATCGACCCGTGCGCATCGGACGGTGTCCGACAGAACTGCCCCGCTTTCCGCGGCGAGGCAGGTTAGGGAACGTCCAACACTCCGCGCCGCGCCGCCTCCCGGGCCTGCAGGCGGCCGCACATCACGTCGCAAAGGGTGAACACGTCCTCGTCCGCCAGTGTGAAGTACACCAGGAGGCCACTCCCGCGGCGGTTTCACGAAGCCCATGTAGTGCAGCAGCCGCGGGTGCTTCGAGACGTCCGCCCGCCGAAGCCCCGTGGTCCAACGAGCCCGGAGACGGTCTTTTCGCCTTCGCGCACGGCGTTCAGCAGACGCAGCCGGGCGGGCTCGGAGAGCACCCTGAAGCGTTCGGCGACCAGGTCGAGCAGCTCTGGTGCAATGGGCGGCGGCGTCATGGTTCCTCCCGCCGATGACCGCTTCACCCCGCCCCCGCCGGCCAGCCCAGCAGCGCGGCCGCGACGACGGCGAAGAGGTAGACGATCGGGAGCGCGTAGAAGGTGGAGTCCATCCGGTCCAGCACCCCGCCGTGGCCGGGGAAAACGCGGCCGGAGTCCTTGACCCCCGCTTCGCGCTTCCACGCGGACTTGGCCAGGTCGCCGCCCAGCCCGGCGGCAAAGACCAGCGCCCCGGCGGCGGTGCCGGTCCACGGGGTGATGCCGGCGCCGGGCGGCAGCGCCAGCGCGGCGTACAGCCATCCCGCCAGCATGCACGCCGCCAGCCCCGCCGCGGCGCCCTCCCACGTCTTTCCGGGGCTCACCCGGGTCAGCCGCATCCGCCCCACCGTCCGTCCCGCCAGGTACGCGGCGCTGTCCCCGGTCCACGCCAGCACCAGGGGAAAGAGCGCCAGCGCGGCCGTGCCGTCGTTGTAGATCGGCCGGACGGGGAAGTGGCGGAGGAAGATCGCGAACGCCAGGCTTCCGCCGGTGAAGACGCTGGCCATCAGGGTGACGGCCACGGCTTCCAGCGGCTGGCCGTGCGGGCCGCGTAGCCAGACGGCCGCGATGGCGCCGGCCATCAGCAGCAGGAGCGCGAGCCCCCACATCCGCGGCGCCGCCGCCTCAACCGCGGGCGTCGCCGCGGCGATCAGCGGGAACGCCGCGGCCGCCGCGCACGCGGCAAGGGTGAACGGGCGCACCTGGCGGCGCTCGGCCAGCCGGCAGATCTCCAGGCACCCGCCCGCCGCGAGCAGCCCGGCCGCGGCGGCCAGCACCCAGCCGCCCGCCTGCACCACCAGCAGCGCGAGGGGGATCCCCACCGCCGACACCAGCACGCGCCGCGGCAGCTCGTTCGCGCCGGACACCGGGGCCGCGCGCCCTACCCGCGCGTCGCTCACGACACGCAGGTGCTCCGGCCGTCTCCGTACCGTGTTCATCGCTTCCTCCCCTGGTTCCAGCCCACCGTCCCTCTATCGCCCGCGCGGGGGCCCCGTGACCGCGCCGCGCCGCACCAGCGGGGCGATCAAGCGCGCACCCTCCAGGCGGCGGATCCACTCGTCGCGCGTGGCGGCATCCATCGACCCGGTGACGGTAGAGCCGATGCGCGCCCAGGTGCGGCGGCCCGCCGTCACCCGTCCCACCTCGTGCTGGTCGGGGACGCCCTCGCATCCCTGGGTCCGCCACTCGTACCGCGCGCCACCCCTCGGCCGGCTGATCACGTTCCAGCGCAGCCCCGGGCAGCAGGCCGCCAGCCCGGACCGCTGCTCCTGCGGCGCTTCGTCGACGGCAGGGAAGGGAAGCGCGGCGTACGCATACGTCTCCCCCGTGACGAAGCGGGTCCACTGCTCCGCGCTCTGGTTCGCCGGCACATACCCCGTCAGCGTCGCCGAAGGGCCGCCCGAGCGCTCCCCGAGCACCCACTCGGCCGGGTCGAGCCGCAGGTCCACCTGCTCGGCGATGGTCGATCCCGCGCCCAGCGTGGCGCACGACGCGGCCATTGCGACCAGGAACGCCACTGCCGTGCTCCACGCCAGGCTCTGCCTGTCCGCTCCTGCCCAGGCATGGGTCACTCCCTTCGCGCTTCACCGGCGTCCGCGCATCCGCGCGGCTCCCTTTCGCAACCTAGCGCCTGCTCCGCCCCCTCCTGTCAGGCGAACGCCGCCGTACCGTGCGGGCCGCCCCCGACACGCCGGCGGCGCAGATGGAATCCGGAAAAAGAACGGCCGCACGCAGGCGCAGAATCAGCAGAGTGATCGCAGAGAAAGCCTCGACTCTGCTGACTCCGCCGACTCTTTGTGAGGAAATTCTCTCTCCCTGAACTGCGACGAGTCTTCTGGTTTCGGGATTCTGATGCGGACCGGGCTGGCGCGTGGCCAGCCCGGTCCGGGGAAGAGCTCATCCACGCACGCGGTGCGTTTCGATGGTGCGCCGATACGGCTGCACCTCGCAGGGCGAGCGGGAGGGGAGGTAGATGACGTCCGGCAGGAACGGCCCGTCCGGGTCCGCGAAGACCGTGACCCCCAGGTACTGTCCGCGGCGCTCGAACTCACCGGGGCGCGCCAGGCGCGGCGTACCCCACTGCTGGTACTCGTACCCCGCCACCACCAGCGGCCGGTCGCGGCCGAACCAGGAGGCGTCCGCCGCGTAGCCGAAGCGGTCCGGGTAGGCCCAGGCCAGCGGACGGCGCGAAGCGCCCACCTGCACCAGCGAGTCGCCCGTCGCGGGGGTCCACACGCCGGTCACCCGCCGGAAGTCGCCGCCGTCCAGCACGCACACCTCGAACGCCTCCTCCACCACCGGCGGAGGCATCGGCGGGGGCGGCAGCGCCTGGGCGACGGCGAGCGGCGCGCACGCCAGCCCCCAGGCGTCCACCACCTCCGTGTCACCGTCGCGGGCCGAGTGCTCGATCGCCGCGCGCACCAGCCGGCCCAGCACCGCCTGGACGGCCAGCAGGTCGTTCGGCGGGTCGGCCAGGAACGCGGCGCCGCTGGCGTCGATGTAGTCGTCCCAGGCGCCCACCGCCGCGTACAGCCGCGTGGGTGCGCCGCGGCCGGGGTCGGCCGGGTCCATCCGCAGCACCGCGCCCAGCAGCCCCTCCAGCCGCTGCACCAGCCGCCCCGCCGCGCCCCGCGCGCCGCGGTTGGTGGCCGGCGCCAGCGCCTCGCGCACGTTGCGCCGGGCGGCGCGGGTGCCGGGGCCGCCGGCCAGAAGCCGCGCCAGGTCGCGCTGGGCGCCCTCCCACAGCACCCGGTCCGCCGGGTCCAGCGGCGTGAGGACGAGGGACTGGAGCTCCGCGTCCAGCGCCCGCCCCTCCGTGCGGATCCCCCAGGCCGCGGCGCAGCTCACGCTCTGCGCCGTGCCGAACTCGAAGTTCAGCAGGTCGCCCGAGGTGACGGCCGGACCGGTGACGTCCGACTGGTTGATGCGCGCGAACCCCGCCACCACGCGCTGCGCCGCCGCGGGGGCGGCCCCCAGCAGCAGCGCCGCGGCGCCCAGGGCCGCAACGCGCGAAAGTCTCCTGGCGTCCATGATTCCGCCCTCCTCAGAAGACGTGGAAGGTGAAGCCGTAGCCCA
>DASTNU010000503.1:0-4103 GCA_035720605.1 Longimicrobium sp.
CACGCACTCACGCACTCACGCACTCACGCACTCACGCACTCACGCACTCACGCACTCACGCACTTCCTTGCGTCACGCGATCATCACCGGAACCGGCAGCTACGTACCCGAGCGGGTCGTCACCAACGCGGAGCTTTCCGCCGCGCTGGGCGAGGACGTGGACGACTTCGTCCGCAACACGCTGGGCATCAGCGAGCGCCGCTGGTGCGCGGAGGGCGAGTCCACCGCGGACCTGGCGGAGCGGGCGGCGCGGCGCGCGATGCAGGACGCGGGGATCGCAGCGGCCGACGTCGACCTGCTGATCGTCTCCACCGACACGCCGGAGTACGTGTCGCCCGCGACCGCGTCGGTGCTGCACGGGCGGCTGGGGATGCGGCCGGACGCCGGGACCTTCGACGTCAACAGCGCCTGCGCGGGGTTCGCCACGGCGCTGGACGTGGCGTGGAAGTACCTGCGCGCCGACGAGCGCTACCGCCGCGTCCTGGTGGTCGCCGTCTACGCGATGAGCAAGTTCCTGGACCGGCAGGACAAGAAGACGGTGACGATCTTCGCCGACGGCGCGGGGGCGGTGGTCCTCGAAGCATCCGGCGAGCCGGGGATCCTGGCGTCGGAGCTGGCGGCGGACGGATCGCTCTCCGACGGGATGGGCGTGTTCGCCGGCGGCACGGCGGAGCCCATCGACCGGGACGTGCTGGAGAGCGGGGTGCGCAACCGGCTGCGCTTCGTGAAGAAGTACCCGAAGGAGGTGAACGAGGAGGGGTGGCCGCGCATCGTCCGCTCGGTCCTCGGCCGGATCGGCGAGGGGGTGGAGGACGTGGACCTGTGGCTGTGGACGCAGGTGAACCGCTCCACCATCGTCGAGGTGATGGGCCGCCTGGGCGAGCCGATGGAGAAGGCGCACACGGTGATGGACAAGTGGGGCTACACCGGCAGCGCCTGCCTGCCGATGGCGCTGGACGACGCCGCGCGCGCCGGCCGCCTGCATCCCGGCGACCTGGTGGTGCTGACCGGCTCCGGCGCGGGGCTGTCGATGGGGTGCGTGGCGCTTCGCTGGACGCGTAACGGCTCTCCCCTCTCCGCGCGCAGTTTGCGCGGGGAGGGGTCGGGGGAGGGGCCCCATGGCTGAGACCGCCGTCTCCGCCTTCCTGGACCGCGTCCGCGCGGACCGCGACCGCCCGGCGCTGCACCTGCTGGCCGCCGGCGGCGCCGCGCGCGACGAGGCGCTGACCTGGCGCCAGTGGGCGGCCCGCTCGCGGGCGTTCGCCGCGGCGCTGGTCGCCGGCGGCCACCGCCGCGGCGAGCACGTCGCCGTGCTGGCGGGGAACGGGATCGAGTGGCCGGTCGCGGACCTGGGCGTGCTGATGGCGGGCGGCGTCTCGGCCGGCGTGTATCCCACCAGCGCGCCGGGGCAGGTGCGGCAGGTGCTGGCGGACTGCGGCGCCGTGGCGGTGGTGGTGGATTCCGCCGCGCAGCTGGAGAAGGTGCGCGCGGTCCGGCATCACCTCCCCTTCCTGCGGACGGTGATCGCGCCGGCGCCGGAGGCGGACGTGGCGTCGTGGGCGGAGTGGCTGGCCCACGGCGACGCGTCGCTGGCCGCCGATCCCGAGCTCGCGCACGAGCTGGCGGAGCGGACCACGGGCGCGCGGCCGGAAGACACCGCCATCCTCATCTACACCTCCGGCTCCACCGGCGAGCCCAAGGGGGCGGCGATCCCGCACCGCTGCCTGCTGGCCTCCGCGGCCTCCATTCGCGACACCCTGGGCCTGGTCCACGGCGACCGCGCCCTCTCCTTCCTCCCCTTCTGCCACGCCGCCGAGCGCATCTTCGGCCTCTACACCCGCATCGTGGTGGGGATGGAGGCGGCGCTGGTGCCGGACCACGGGCGCGTGTGGCAGGCGGCGCGCGCCTTCCGGCCGACGCTCTTCGGCGGGCTGCCCCGCTTCTACGAGAAGGCGGCGGAGACGCTGCGGCGCGCGCAGGCCGCGGCGGAGGGGGACGAGCGCGCGCGGTGGGAGCGGACGCTGGCGCTGGGACGCGAGCGCTCCCGCCTGCGGCGCGCGGGACGGCCGGTGCCGGCGGAGCTGGAGGCGGAGTGGGCGAGCGCCGGGGCGCCGGTGCTGGAGCGGGCGCGGGAGGTGTTCGGCGGGTGCGCGCGGCTGGCGACCAGCGGCGGCGCGACGCTCCCGCTGGAGGCGGCCGAGTACCTGGACGCGCTGGGGATCACCGTCCTGGGCGGCTACGGGCTCACCGAGCACCTCTGCACCGCCTTCCACCGCCCGGGGCGGTACGCCTTCGACAGCGCCGGCCCGCCGATGGCGGGAACGGAGCTGCGCATCGCGGAGGACGGCGAGATCCTCATCCGCCGCGGCGCCCTCACCTTCTCCGGCTACCACGGCCGGCCCGACGCTACGCGCGACGCCTTCACCCCGGACGGCGCCTGGCTGCGCACCGGCGACCTGGGGCGCATCGGCGAGGACGGGGCGCTGCGGGTGCTGGGGCGCAAGAAGGAGCTCATCGCGCTCAGCAACGGAAAGAAGGTCGCCCCGCTGCCCATCGAGGCGGCGCTCGCCGGCGACCCGTGGATCCACCAGGCCATGCTGTACGGCGAGGGGCGGCGCTTCGTCAGCGCCCTCATCGTCCCCAGCCGGGCGGCGCTGGAGGCGTGGGCGGACCAGCACCGGGCCGACCCCGACGACCCCGCCGTCGTCCACGACCCGCGGCTGTACGCCAGCGTGCAGGCCGCGGTGGACCGCGTGAACGCGGGGCTCTCGAACCCGGAGCGGGTGCGCCGCTTCGCGCTGCTGCACCTGCCCTTCGACGGCGAAGACCTGACGCCGACCCTGAAGCTGCGCCGCGCCGCCATCGCCGAGCGGCACCGCGAGCGGCTGGAATCCCTCTACCAGGACGCCTGATGGCCCGACGCAACGCACTCCTGGCCCTGCTCGCGGGGACGCTGGCCATCGCGGCCGCGTACGCCAGCGCCTTTCTTCCCGGCGACCCGCCGGCCTGGTCGCCGTGGGCGCTGGGGACCGGCACCGCGGTGGTGATGGTGGCCGCCAGCGCGCTGGGCGCGGCACGCCGGGAGACGGGGATCGGACGGCTGAAGGCGCCGTTCGCCATCGTCTTCCTGATCCTGGCCGGCGGCTTCGCGGCGGTGCTGTCGATGCCGCCGGTGGGACCGAATCCCCGGCTCTTCCTCGGCCTCCCCGCCGGCGCGGCGATCGTGCTCGTCGGCATCGGGCTGCTGCCGCTGCTGGTGCTGCCGGTGGCGTACGCGCTGACCTTCGACGAGATGACCCTGAGTGAAGCCGACCTGGCGCGCGTCCGCGAGGCCGCCCGCGCCCTGCAGGCCACGCCGAACACCGGTGATCCCGTTCCCGCGGCGCAGCCGGAGCCGGCGGAGGTGGTGGCATGATGGCGCTGGGGATGATCCAGACCGGAGAGCTGCCTCCCCTGGCACAGCCGACCATCATCGCCGTCGCGGTGGTCTACTTCGCCATCGTGGGCGCCATCGGCTGGTGGGCCACGCGGCGGACCAAGACGGCCAGCGACTTCTTCGTCGCGGGCGAAGGGATCGGCCTGCTGGCGCTGACGCTGGCGGCGATGAGCGCCACCCTCTCGGGCTTCGCCTTCATCGGCGGGCCGGCGCTGGTCTACACGCTGGGGCTGGGGGCGATGTTCCTCATCCTCCCCGCCTCGGTGACCGCGTCGATGACCAGCTGGGCGCTGGCGAAGCGGATGCGGCTGCTGGGCGAGGTGCGCGGGCTGATCACCGTGCCGGACGCCATCGGCGCGCGCTACCGCTCGCCGGCGGCGCAGGGGCTCTCGGCGGTGGCGCTGCTGGTGGCCGTCATCGGCTACATGGCGACGAACATCCTCGCGCTGGGCCTGGTGATCCGGGCCATCTTCGGCACGGACCTCACGCTGGCGGTGTGGATCGGGATGGCGATCGTCCTGGCCTACTCGGTGGCGGGCGGCATCCTGGCGGGCGTGTACACGGACGTGTTCCAGGGGACGCTGATGGCGGTCGCCTCCGTCCTGGTCTTCGTCTACACGCTCAGGGGGGGCGGGGGGATGGGCGGCATCTCGCGGACGATCATCGA
>DASTNU010000504.1:0-6232 GCA_035720605.1 Longimicrobium sp.
GCCGCGGCCCCGGGGCCGCGGCACGGCCTTTCTCTGCAGGCTCGCCCCCTCTGGCGTGCCTTCGCGCGAGAACGGCTTTGGCTCACCGAAGTTGACGGAGTCAGCGGAAGGCAGGGATTCCCGCTGACCCCGCTACCCCCCGTGCGAGGCCCATTCCCGTGGGGAGTGGAATCAACCGGCGTTTCCCCGCGTGGGCCGTTCGGAGGAGCTCGCCGCCTGGCGCGAAGGCACCGGCGAGGCGGCAGCCGGCCCGTCGAGCACCACCGTCTGCCGGTGCTCGGGGACGGAGCACGACCACCCGAGCCGTTCCTCGATCTTCAGCCGCAGGTGGTCCGCGGCCACGGGCTCGCCGTGGGTGATGAGGGTGTGCCGGGGCGGCGCCGGAAAGGCGGAGAGCCAGGCGAGGATCTCCTTCCAGTCCGCGTGGGCGGAGAGCGAGTCCATGACGCGCACCTCCGCGCGCACCGGGACGTAGCCGCCGTGGATCTTGATCTCGCGCGCCCCCGCCACCATCTGCGCGCCGCGCGTCCCCACGGCCTGGTAGCCGGAGAACAGCACCGTGCTGGCGGGGTCGGGCGCGAACACCTTCAGGTGGTGCAGCACCCGCCCGCCCGTCGCCATTCCGCTGGCGGAGATCACGATCCGCGGCATCCGCATCCGGTCGACCCGCTTCGACTCGTCCACGCTCGAGACGATCCGCGCGAAATCGCTCACCGCCCGCGCCTCGTCTACCGGCAGGCGCAGCGACTCGGGGTGGCGCGCCAGGATGCGCATGGCTTCCGCGGCCATGGGGCTGTCCAGGTAGACGGGGATGTCGGGGATGCGGCCGGCCTGGTGCAGCCGGTACAGGTGGTAGAGCACGGCGTGCGCGCGGCCCACCGCGAACGCGGGAATCAGCACCACCCCGCCGCGCGACGCCGTCCGCTGCACCACCTCCGCCAGCTCGTCCTCCGGATCGATCGCCGGATGCAGCCGGTCGCCGTAGGTGGATTCCACCACCAGCCAGTCGGCCGGCCCGTCCGTCTGCGGCGGCGGGAGCGTGGGATCGCCGGAACGGCCCAGGTCGCCGGAGAACGCCAGCGTGGCGCCGTCCGCGCGCAGCCAGACGGAAGCGGCGCCGGGGATGTGCCCGGCGGGCACGAAGCGGAACGATGCGCCCCCGCCCGCCGCCGTCTCCACCTCCATCGGCACCGGGCGCAACAGCTCGATCGCGCGTTCGGCGTCCCGCGCGCCGTAGAGGGGGAGCGCGGGATGGTGCTTCGAATACCCATGGCGGTTGGCGAAGTCCGCCTCTTCCTCCTGCAGGTGCGCGCTGTCGCGCAGCAGCACCGCCGCCAGGTCCGTCGTTGCCGGGGTACAGAAGACCGGCCCGCGGAACCCGTCGCGAACCAGTACCGGCAGGTATCCGCTGTGGTCCAGGTGGGCATGGGTAAGCACCACCGCGCCGATCCCGGCCGGATCCACCGGGAACGGCTCGCGGTTGCGCAGCCGCAGCTGCTTCAGCCCCTGGAACAGCCCGCAGTCCACCAGCAGGCTCCCCCACTCCGTCCGCACCAGGTACTTCGACCCGGTGACGGTCCCCGCCGCGCCCAGAAAGGTGATCTCCACGTTGCGCTCCCATCCGGAGTCCACTACCCATCCCACGCTCGGGATTGCATTGTAGCGCATGGCCCGGGAGCGAACGTCAGGCTGTCGCGTGCGCCGGTGCGGGGTCCGCGCGGAAGGGGTGTGGGGAAACTTCCGATCACGAACGATTCTGGTCTTCTGGTGCCTCCCGCCACACCATCGCTATCCATGAGGTGCAAGCGCTGCGCTGGACGGCGCGGCCGCACGTTCGCCCGAAGAGAAAGGTGAGCAGGATGACGCAGCCACGCATCCGCACGCTGAGCCGGGAGGAGTGCGAGCAGATCCTCTCACGGAACCACGTGGGCCGGATCGCTTATTCCTGGAAGAACCACATCGACATCGAGCCGCTGCACTACGTGTTCGACGGAGAATGGCTGTACGGCCGCACCTCGCCGGGCGCCAAGCTCAGCGCCACGGGAGAGGAGTGGTGGCCCGTCGCGTTCGAGGTGGACGAGGTGGAAGGACTCTTCCAGTGGCGCAGCGTGGTCGTGCACGGCGGCTTCTACGCCATCCCCGAGGACGGGCCGGAGTGGCGGGAGGCGGCGCGGGACAAGGGCGTGGAGCTGCTCCGTGCGCTCGTGCCGGAGACGCTGACGCCCGACGACCCGACGCCGCACCGGACCGTGCTCTTCCGGATCGCCGTCCAGGAGGTCAGCGGGCGCGAGGCCATCCCCGGGCCGGCCGGGGACGTACCATGAGCGTGACGGGGGCGATGCAACGCGCGCGGGTGGGCCACGAGCCGCCCTTCGGCACCGAGCTGCTGCGCCACTACCTGCGCGACCTGGTCTACGGCGCCAACGACGGCATCATCACCACCTTCGCGGTGGTGTCGGGCGTTGCGGGTGCGTCCCTGGAAGCGAGGACGGTGCTGATCCTGGGCGCGGCCAACCTGCTGGCGGACGGCTTTTCGATGGGGGCCAGCAACTACCTCTCCATCCGCTCGGACGAGGCGGTGCGCGACTCGCGCGGCGAGTCCATCGGCGAGCCGTATCCGCTGCGCCACGGCGTCGCCACCACCGCCGCCTTCGTCGTCGCCGGGGCCGTCCCGCTGCTGCCGTACGTGCTCGTCGATCCCGCGCGGCGCTTCGCCGTCGCGGTCGCAGCCACGCTGGTCACCCTGTTCGTGGTGGGGGCGCTCCGCTCGTCCGTGACGGCGCTCCGCTGGTGGAAGGCAGGGCTGGAGATGCTGGCCGTGGGCGCGCTGGCGGCCGTCGTGTCATATGGAGTGGGATCGCTGATCGCTGGCCTCACCTGACCGGACGGCACGAGAGCCGGAGCGGGGGCCACAGCGGCCCCGCTCTGTTTCTGTGACCGGGCTCACCGGATGTCTGACCCCTTGCCGGCGATCCGCGGGGAGGTCACCACGACTGAACCGTGGTGACGAACGCCCGTGCCGGCCGAGATCCACCTTCTCGTCACCATTGACGTCGCCTGAAAGCAGGGCGTGCGCGAAGCAGGGCCGACGGAGACCTCCCCCGCCGGCCCTTGCTCGCGCGCACGCTGCTCGGGCCGGAGCCTCACGCCGGCACGTCGTCCGAGGTGGCCGCCACCGCCGCGCCCGGCCCGGCCATGTCCATCTCCAGGCTGTACACCCGGAGGGGCGGGATCACCAGGACGGCGCAGGGGGCGTGGCGCAGCACCGTCTCGGCCACGCTGCCCAGGAACATGCGGCCGATGCCCCGTCGTCCGTGCGTCCCCACCACGATCAGGTCCGCCTCCCATTCCCGCGCCGCCGCCACGATCTCGTGGGCGGGATCGCCGGTACGCACACGTGCGGTGATGGGGGCCCGCGGCACCTCCGCGCGCAGGAACTCCGCCAGCTCGCGCTCTGCGGCGTCGGGCGCCCATTCGGGGGGGAGCGGCACCTCGTCCAGCTCGGGCAGCCGTACGAACAGCGAGCGCAGCTCGGGCTCCGCTCCCGTGCCGATGCCCTTCGCCAGCACCAGCCCGCGCGCATGGGCGTGGGCGGCATGGTGCGACAGGTCGGTCGTCAACAGCACCCGCAAGGACCGGTCCGGCAGCGGCGCCCGCACGACCAGCATGGGGATGCGGGTGCCGCGGAGCACGTGGGCGGCGGTGGTGCCCAGCACCGCCCCGGCCAGCCGGCCGCGGCGCGTGGCGCCCAGCACCAGCAGGTCCGCCGCCTCGGGAGTGGCGATGCCGCGGAGTGCCTGCTCGGGCGTGCCGGTCACCGCGCGGCAGAGAACGCGCCCGGTGGCCAGCACGCCGGGCGACACGCTCTCCACGACCGCGCGCAGCTCCTCCGTCCGCGTGGGAGTGGCCGAGGCCTCGTCGGGAGACTCCACGTGCAGCAGACGCAGGTCGGCGCCCGTCCGCGCGGAGAGATCCAGCGCGGCCGAAAGGGCGGGATCGTCCGGGTGCAGGGTGGCGACCCCGGCAACGAGTCTGCGAATGGGATAACTCATCGGTTTCCTCCGGCCGGCGTGAACGAGAGCTGCTCATGAAGCGTAGCCGGACGCCGGACGCGCAGCGTCGGGAAGGTGCCGCGTCCGGGGTCGGGCGCGGTGCGATCCCCGTGCGGGGAGGCGCCCCGACGCGGAGCGGGGAGCCCCGTCCCGAGGGGCTCCCCGCTCCGTTGCTGTTCCCCGGGGCCGGCGCTCTCTGCGCCATGCCCCTGTGCCCGGATCAGAAGGCGATCACCCCCTCGATCGCGATCCCGCGGAACTGGCCGCCGTTGCGGATGTCCGTCGCGGCGAAGCCGTCGTAGTCCTGCCGCACCAGCTCGGCCTTGGTCAGCAGGTTCCGGGTCAGGAACCATCCCGCCGACAGCGCCGTCCGCGTCACCGTCAGGTCCGTCTGGCTGGCCCAGTCGCCCGTCACCCGGTTCCAGCGGGCGCCCACGTACAGCCGGTCGCCGAACAGGCGGTACACCACGTCCGCCGCCAGCTGGCTCACCTCGCGGCGCTCCTCCTCCTTCGCCGACTTGCCGCTCGCCCGCTCGATCACCCCGAACAGCTCCAGGCTGCCCAGCTCGACGTACGGGTTGATCTGCCACGCCGTGATCTCATTCGAGAACGCCGGGTTCACGCGGCCGTTGGTGAAGGCGCTGCCGGCCTTGAGGCTCGTCGTGTCCTCCATCACCCCCCAGTACCGCGACCCCGTGCGGTCGCCGCCGAACAGCGTCACCGCGGGCGACGACTCCGCGCTGTACACGCTCCCCGTCAGGCGCAGGCGCAGCATCGGGCTCACCTGCCGGTCGAAGCCCACCTTGCCCAGGAACGCGGGCGACGCCTCCACCGCGCCCTCCTTGATGTCGCCCTTGTTCTCACCCGAGGTCACGCCGCCGATCACGAACGCGCCGTACGGGCCGCGCACCATCACCTCCGCACCGATCTCGGTGGTGAAGGCGTCCATGATGTAGTTCTCGATGAACGGGTTGCGGATGGTGTTCCCGTTGTCGCTGCGGCGGAAGTGCGCGTCGCCGTAGTTGATCTCCATGTGGCCGGCGCGGATCGTGGTGAACTCCATGATCCGGTTGAGCACGGGGACGTCGAAGGGCGAGGCGTCGATGGTGGCGAAGCCGCCCTTGACCCAGAACTCGTTGTGGTGCCGGCTGGACATGTAGCTCTCCAGGTCCACCCGGATGCCGCGGGCCAGCTGGGCGCCCAGGTTGAAGTTGGCGCTGGCCAGGTTGAAGCCGGGGCGGATCTTGCCGAGCATGGTGGTGGGGCCCGGCGTGGCGTCGGTCTCGTGGTCCAGCGACTGCCAGGTCTGGGCGAACGCGCCGCCGATCTGCAGCTGCATCCCGTTGAACTCGCTGCTCTGCTTGGCGGGCTCGAACTCGCCGATGGCGCCGGCGGCCGGCGAGCCGATGATCACCGGCACGGGGGCCATGGCCGGCGCGCTCGCCGGCCTGGTGGTATCCGCCACCGCGGGCTGTTCGGCGGGCGCGTTGATGGCCACCCGCTCCTGGGCTGCCGCCGGGGCCACCGCGCAGGCGGCCAGCAGGGCCGGTAGCAGCATACGATTCAGGGTTCTCATCGTTCTCTCTCCGTCAGCCGGAGTTGCTCCCGTAAAGGGGGGCGCGGATGTGCACCCCCGGTGCTTCACGGCGGCATCCGCCGCCCGATCGTCCCGCTACTGCCCCAGCACCACGTCGAAGCCGATGGTCACCGGCGGGTTGACCCTCATCGTCCCCGCCATCAGCCGCGGCGGCTGCACGCCGAAGTCCGTCATCGTCAGCTGCTTGCTGCCGGTGAGGCGCAGCCGGCCGTTCTGCCAGGCCGCGTTGGCGTTGATCGTCACCTCGCGCGTCTCGCCCGCGATGGTGAGCGGGCCGGTCAGCCGCACCGCGGCCGTGGTGGCGCCCGACGGCGTCACGGAAACCGAGGTGGCGCGGAAGCGGATGCTGGGGTGCTGCGCGGCCTTCAGCGCGTTGCGCATGTGGCCGTTCATCGTCCCGTTGCGGCAGTCCAGCGAGGAGAGCGGGATGCTGAGCTCGCCGCTGCCCTGGGCCAGCTGCGCCACCTCCGTCCCCGCCGCGGTCGCGCTGCCGGCGAGCTGCGTGCTCTCGCACCGGTAGCTGCGCACCGTCGACGTCCCCTGCACCCACACCCGGCTTCCCGACTGGAAGGTCAGCGGGATG
>DASTNU010000505.1:0-3564 GCA_035720605.1 Longimicrobium sp.
GGTCCACGAGACGATCGTCGAGGTGCCGCCCGATCTCGTCATCGAGGTGACGAGCTCCTCCAGCCGCGGCACGGACCGGGGAGACAAGTACTACGAATACGAGGGTGCCGGCGTGCCGGAGTACTGGATCACCGACCCGGAGCGCAGGACGGTCGAGGCGTACCGTCTGACCTCGGCGGGCGTATACCAGCTGGTGGATCTGCAGAACCCCGCGGTGCTCCGGGCGGAGGCCCTTCCGGGGATGCGTATCCCGGTCGCGTGGCTCTGGCAGCAGCCGCTGCCGAAGATTTCGTGGGTGGAACGGGAATGGGGGCTGATTTGAAGGAGCGCGACATCACGGCGGCCGCGGCGCGCGAGGCGGCGGGCGGGCCGATCCTGCAGGTGGAGAACCTGCGCACCTGGTTCACCACCGACGGCGGGGTGGCGCGGGCGGTGGACGGCGTGTCGTTCCACGTGAACCCGGGCGAGACGCTGGGCATCGTGGGCGAGTCGGGGAGCGGCAAGTCCGTCACCTCGCTCTCGGTGATGCGGCTGATCCCGCACCCCCCGGGAAAGATCCAGGCGGGCTCGCGCATCCTGTTCCGCGACGAGCAGGGGCGCATGGAAGACCTGGCGCAGGCCACGGAGGCGCGGATGCGCCAGATCCGCGGCAACGACATCGCCATGATCTTCCAGGAGCCCATGACCTCGCTGAACCCGGTGTTCACCGTGGGCGACCAGATCGTGGAGTCGCTGCGGCTGCACCAGGGACTGGGCAAGAAGGCGGCGCGCAACCGGGCCATCGAGATGCTGCAGCTGGTGGGCATTCCCATCCCCCACCAGCGGGTGGACGAGTACCCGCACCAGCTCTCCGGCGGGATGCGGCAGCGGGTGATGATCGCCATGGCGCTGGCGTGCGACCCCAAGCTGCTCATCGCCGACGAGCCGACGACGGCGCTGGACGTGACCATCCAGGCGCAGATCCTGGAGCTGCTGAACAAGCTGCAGTCGGAGCTGGGGATGTCCATCATCCTCATCACCCACGACCTGGGGGTGGTGGCGGAGACCTGCGACCGGGTGATCGTGATGTACGCCGGGCAGGTGTTCGAGGAAGGCCCGGTGGACGACGTGTTCCACGACCCGCAGAACCCCTACACCGAGGGGCTGCTGCGCTCCATGCCCAAGCTGGGGGGCGAGAAGGAGCGGCTGGCGGTGATCCCCGGCGTCGTCCCCTCGCCCACGAGCTGGCCCGTCGGCTGCCGCTTTCACGACCGCTGTCCGTACGGCTGGGAAAAGACGGAGAAGGAGGAGCCGCCGCTCTTCGAGATCGGTCCCGGCCGCAAGAACAAGTGCTGGCTGGTGAAGTATCCCGACCGGCGCGAGGAGGTGCGCCGCCAGACGGGCGGCTTCACCCCGCAGGGGGCGCTGACGGGCACGGGCGCGCACACGCCGCTGGCGGGCGACCCGCAGCCGGCGCCGGGGGCGGCGGACGGGGAGGAGGTGGCCTGATGGCGAGCACGCCGGAAGGGCGCACCCCCGCGGGGGGCGAGGGCGCCGCGGACGGGCGGCGCAGCGGCGGCGAGCGTCCGAACGCGGCCGCGGAGCCGCTGATCGGCGCGGGGGTGGAGCGGGGCGCCGCCGGGGGCGACGCGCCGGACGCGGCGCTGAGGGCGGTGCACGGCGCGCCCGCCGAGCGCGACGTGCTGCCGCCCGCCAAGGGCGACAGCGACCTGCGCGGCGACACCCCCGACGACGTGGAGCCGCCCCCCGACGCGCTGCTGGTGGTGAGCCGGCTCAAGAAGTGGTTCCCCATCAAGAAGGGCTTCCTGAACCGCCACGTGGGCGACGTGAAGGCGGTGGACGGCGTCTCCTTCTTCCTGCGCCGGGGCGAGACGCTGGGGCTGGTGGGCGAGTCGGGGTGCGGCAAGAGCACCACGGGGCGCGCCATCCTGCGGCTCATCGAGCCCACGGAGGGGCTGGCCGCGTTCGAGGGGAGCAACATCTTCGAGATGGGCAAGGACGAGCTGCGGCGGATGCGGCGCCGGGTGCAGATCGTCTTCCAGGACCCGTACAGCTCGCTGAACCCGCGCATGACCATCGCGGACATGCTGCGCGAGGTGCTCACCATCCACAAGATCGCCACGGGGCAGAAGGCCACGGACCGCATCGCGGAGCTGCTGCAGGTGGTGGGGCTGCGGCCGGAGCACGCCTTTCGCTACCCGCACGAGTTCAGCGGCGGGCAGCGGCAGCGGCTGGGGATCGCCCGGGCGCTGGCGGTGGAGCCGGAGCTCATCGTGTGCGACGAGCCGGTGTCGGCGCTGGACGTGTCGGTGCAGGCGCAGGTGATCAACCTGCTGCAGGACCTGCAGAACCAGTTCGGGCTGAGCTACCTGTTCATCGCGCACGACCTGTCGGTGGTGGAGCACATCAGCGACCGGGTGGCGGTGATGTACCTGGGCCGCATCGTGGAGCTGGCGGATTCCGACGAGCTGTACCGCAACCCGCTGATGCCCTACACGCAGGCGCTCCTCTCCGCGGTGCCCATCCCCGACCCGCGGGTGCGGCGCGAGCGCATCGTGCTGCAGGGCGACGTGCCCTCGCCGGCCAACCCGCCCAGCGGGTGCCCGTTCCATCCGCGCTGCCACCACCCGCTCAAGGACGCGGACTGCGCGAAGATCGTCCCGCCCCTGGCGGACAAGGGCGGCGGCCACTTCGCCGCCTGCATCAAGGTGCCGCTGGGCGCGGGGCTGGACGGCCGCCCGCCCGGCGAGCTGCCGGTGCTGCAGTAGCTTCCAGGGGCGCGGGAGACGAGACGAGCGGACGCGGACAACGGCCCGCTTTCCTCCGCGTCTTCTCGCTTCGCCCAGCGTGAAACGCGTCCCTGCGGCCAGCCCGCGCCGGGAAACGAAACTCCGCGGGGGTGGTGCGCGTACAAGGCACCGCCAGTAGCCGCGGAGGTTTTCGGGTGTTACGTTTGTTTGCCCGCCACATCCGCAGGCGTTCTACCCCAACCCTCCGCAGGAGCCCTTTTTCCATGACCAACGTGCTCTCCGCGCGCCTGCCGCGCGTGTTTGCCCGCGTGCTGGCGCTGGCTGGCCTTTCGCTGGCCGCGGTGACGGCCGACGTGTCGCAGGCGGCGGCGCAGCCCGGCGCGGGCGGACAGCTGTTCACCGATCCGGCGATCAGCAGCTACCGGCTGACGAGCGCCACGCTGGACAAGTTCCTCAACGCCACCAGCGCGCTCAAGGAGCTGGAGGACGAGGACATCGACGTCGACCTCGAGGATCAGATCAACATGGATGATCCCGAGAGCATCGACCTGAACGAGATCACGGCGGCCTTCGACGGCGAGCCGCGCATCAAGAGCGCCATCAACGGCGCGGGGCTCACCAGCCGCGAGTACGTCGTCTTCCTGTTCGCCATGATCCAGGCGATGTTCGGCTCGGTGATGGTGCAGATGGGCGGCGAGCAGGCGCTGAACGACATGCCGGCGGGCGTGATGAAGGACAACATCCAGTTCTTCCTGGCCAACCAGGAGGCGTTCGAGGCGCTGGACGACGACGAGGACGAGGACAACTGACCGGG
>DASTNU010000506.1:0-2603 GCA_035720605.1 Longimicrobium sp.
CGCCGCGTGGGCCGCGAGGAGGTCGTCCTCTTCCGCGCCGGGTCCGGGGCAGTGGGCGCGCTGGCGCCGCACTGCTGGCACATGGGCGCGCACCTGGGCAACGGGTGCGTGGTGGGCGAGCGCCTGCAGTGCGCGCTGCACCACTGGGAGTGGGAGCGAGACGGCGGATTGGGCTGCGTCCCCGGCGCCGAAGCCACTCCCGCGTCCGCGCGCCAGCCGGGGTATCCCGTGGCGGAGCGGCTGGGCGGGATCTGGGTGTGGATGGGCGGCGGCGCGCCGGGTCCGATCCCCGGCTTCGACACCTTCGCCGAGGGCGAGCCGCGGACCGCGCACGGCCGGCCGGTACGGCTGCGCTGCCCGTGGTACGCCCCCGCCGCCAACGGCTTCGACGAGCAGCACCTGAGCACGGTCCACGGCCGCGCGCTCCGCGAGCGGCCGCAGGTGGACGTCCCCGGGCCGCATCGCTTCCGGATGCGCTACCTGTCGCGCGTGACGGGGCGCGGCCTGGCCGACCGCATCATGCAGCGCCTTTCCGGCGACCATATCCGCGTCACCATCAACTGCTGGAGCGGCACCACCGTCACCGTGGAAAGCGACCTGGGGCGCACCCGCAGCGCGCTGCTGCTGGCCTTCGTCCCCATCGGCGACGAGGTGGAGGTGACGCCGGTGTTCACCTCGCGGCGCGGTGGCGTGCCGGGGGTGGACGGGGTGCGGCTGGCGGTCGCGCGCTTTCTCTTCAGCCGCTTCATCGAGAAGGACGTGGGGGTGATGCACGGGATGCGCTTCCGCCCTCGTCTGCCGATGCCGGGCAACGAGGCGCTGGAGGCGTTCCTGCGCTGGGTGTCCGTGTTGCCGGGGGAGCGGGGAAGTCAGGATTCCAGCCCACCCACCTCCAGGAGCGAATGAAGAATTCGCCGCTGGAAAGGCGCGAAATCCGCCTGCGCGGATCGTGATCGAGGGTGTCGGGCACGGCGGCCAGCCACGAGAATGCCGATGGTAGATTCCTCAGCGCCGGGTAAACTGCCGCCGGGCGGGCGACGTGTGGCGCCTCCTTCGGAATGACAGGTCGCGTATAGTTCAAAGCAGTTGAAGCCACGCGCAGTTTGCGGGGCTTTCCGCTGTCGTTGCGGCGGGTTTACCCGCTCAGGCGCGGGACCGGCCTCGTGCGTGGGGGTGCGCCGGGAACTCCGTGTGTACAGATTGGTGCCCGGGATCGCCCGCGCCGTGCAGGCGATTCCGTGTTCCCTGTTCCCTAGTCCCTGGCTTGTTCGTTCAGGTCGCCCTTCCGCTCCCCCTGCCGCGTACCTTCACGTACGCCGTTCCCCCCGAGCTGCGCGCGGCCGCGCGGCCGGGGGCGCGCGTGCTGGTGCCGTTCTCGAACAAGGAGAAGATCGGCTGGATCGACAAAGTGGTCGAGGCGCCGGAGCGCACCGATCGCATCAAGCCGATCACCGGCGTGCTGGACGCGCACCCCAGCGCCACCTCCAGCATCCTGCGCCTGGGCCGCTGGATCGCCGACTACTACCTGGCGCCGCTGGGGCTGGTGCTGCGCACCGCGCTCCCGGCCGGGCTGACGGATTCGTCGACCGACTACGTCTCGCTCCTGCGCGAGCCGGGGGAGGAGCCGTCGCCGCTGGAAAAGAAGGTCACGGCGTGGCTGGCCGAGCATCCCGGGCCCCAGGCGGTGCTGCGCATCCGCCGCGAGCTGGGGGACCACGCGTGGTGGCCCGTCATCCGCCGCCTGGAAGAGGACGGCGTGGTGCAGGTGGATACCGAGGGCCCGCGCGTGGAGCCGCCCATGCGCACCCGCCGCGTCGTCCGCATCGACCGGGCGCTCCCCACGCTGCTGGCGCGCGAGGAGGCGTTCGGCCGCGCGAAGCGCCAGCGCGAGGCGTACGAGACGCTGGAGTCGCTGGGCGGACGCGCGGAGACGGCGCACCTGACCGCGGGGCTGGGCTTCGACGCCACCATCATCCGCAAGCTGGTGGAGAAGGGGCTGGTCGCGGTGGAGGAGGAGATCGTCCCGCGCGACCCGTACGCGGCGATCCCGGACGGTGTGGCGCCGCGGCTGCATCCCACGGACGCGCAGGCCGCCGTCATCCGCGCGCTGGTGGCGGCCAGCCGCACGCGCAGGCCGGGCACCTTCCTCCTTCGCGGGGTCACGGGATCGGGAAAGACGCTGGTCTACATCGAGCTGCTGCGCGAGGTGGTCGAGCGGCAGGGGAAGACGGCCATCGTCCTGGTCCCCGAGATCTCGCTCACCCCGCAGACCGTCGGGCGCTTCAAGGCCGTCTTCGGCGACCGGGTGGCGGTGCTGCACTCCGCGCTCTCCGACGGCGAGCGGTACGACGAGTGGCGCTCGCTGCGCGCGGGGGAAAAGCGGATCGTCGTGGGCGCGCGCTCGGCCATCTTCGCGCCGCTGGACAACCTGGGCGCCATCGTGGTGGACGAGGAGCACGAGGCGTCGTACAAGCAGTCGGACGCGCCGCGCTACCACGCCCGCGAGGTGGCCGTCGTCCGCGCGCTGCTGGAGGGCGCCGTATGCGTCCTGGGCTCCGCGACCCCGTCGCTGGAGAGCTGGAGCAACGCCCGCGCGGGGAAGT
>DASTNU010000507.1:0-3121 GCA_035720605.1 Longimicrobium sp.
CGCGCCTTTCGCGCGGCCCCGGCCCGTCCCCTGCGATCCGGATCTGCCGATCCGGCGTCACCAGCTGGAATCGCGTCCGTCCAGGTCGTACTTGGTCAGCATGCGGTGGATCGTCTTGCGGTCGATCCCCGCCGTGCGCGCCGCCTGCGAGATGTTGCCGTTGTGCCGGCGCAGCAGGTCGCGCAGGTACTCCTTCTCGAAGACCGCGATCGCCTGGTTCTTGGCCTCGTGGAACGGCAGGTCCGCGGAGAAGACCGCGGCCACGCGGCCGTTGGTGGGGCGTACCGACAGCTCTTCGGGCAGGTCCTCGGGCGTGATCTCCTGCCCCGGCAGGCACAGCGACACCGTGCGCTCCACCATGTTCTGCAGCTCGCGCACGTTCCCCGGCCAGTGGTAGTCGATCAGCACCCGCAGCGCGTCCTGGGAAAAACGCAGGTTGCCCCGCTCGTACTCCTGGCCGAACTTGCGCAGGTAGTGCTGCGCCAGCGCGGGAATGTCTTCGCGCCGCATGCGCAGGGGCGGCAGCTTGACCGGGACCACGTTCAGCCGGTACAGCAGGTCCTGGCGCAGGTTGCCGTCGCGCACCGCCTGGTCCGGGTCGCGGTTGGTGGCCGACACCAGGCGCACGTCGATGGAGATCTCCGACTCGCTCCCCACCCGCCGGATGCGGCGCTCCTGCAGAACGCGGAGGAGCTTGGCCTGCAGGTCCATGCTCATCTCCGAGATCTCGTCCAGAAAGAGCGTGCCGCCCGACGCCACCTCGAACAGCCCGCGCTTCGTCTCCCTGGCGTCGGTGAACGCGCCCTTCTCGTGCCCGAACAGCTCGCTCTCCAGCAGGTTGTCGGGGAGCGCCGCGCAGTTGATGGCCACGAACTGGCGGTCCGAGCGCCGGCTGTTGGCGTGGATGGCGCGCGCGATGAGCTCCTTGCCCGTCCCCGACTCGCCGGAGACGAACACGCTGGCGTCCGTGGGCGCCACGCGCGACACCACCGAGAACACCTTCTGGATGCTCTCGCTGGTGCCGATGATGTTCTCGAAGCTGTAGTGCTTCTTCAGCTGGTCGCGCAGGTGCGCGTTGTCGCGCACCAGCTGCACCTGCTGCGCCGCCCGGCCGATCAGGATGCGCAGCTGGGTGGCCGTGAACGGCTTGGGGATGTAGTCGTACGCCCCCGCCCGGATGGCCTCCACGCTGCTGTCCACCGTGGCGAAGCCGGTGATCATCACCACCAGCGTCTCCGGCGCCGCCTTCTTGATCTCCTTGAGCAGCGAGAGCCCGTCCATGTCCGGGAGCATCAGGTCGGTCAGCACCACGTCCGGACGGTGGCGGCGAACGTTCTCCAGCGCGCTCTTTCCGCGGCCCTCCGTGAAGACGGTGTATCCCTCGCTGGAGAGGATCTGCCCGCAGCTCTTGACCAGCAGCTCCTCGTCGTCGCAGATCAGGACGCTGATGGCCGACTCGGCAGGAGAAGTTTCGCTCATTGTTTGTTGCCCCAGAGGAGCGGGCGTAAAGGGCCCCCACGAGAACAGCCTCAGATACTTGCAGCCAGCAGTATACATCGCGCAGGGCTGTGGGGCAACCATGCCGCACCAGAATCCCGCGAGCTACCGTCACCCTGCCACAGGTTCGCACCAATCGGGTCACCGCTGACCCACGTCTTTAAAGAATGAGGCATGGAGACCGGGGCGTCCGGGCCGGCCGGCACGCCCCGGCTGCCGCCGGAGCGGGACTTCGACGCCACGGGTGCGGCGGCGGGCGGACGATGTCAGACGCTCCGCCGGGGAAGCGTTGCAGACGCGCACAGGAAAGGCGCTCCAGGACGATCGGAATCCCAGGATCTACGGATGATGAATAGAACGAGAAGCGGGGACGCGGCGTTGATCGCCGGGCTGGTGCTGGCCGCGGCCGCATGCGACGGCTCGCCCGCGGGACCGGTGCCGGTAAAGGGCGCCTGCGTGCCGGCGCTGGAGGGCGTGTCGCAGGTGGTGGACAGCGTGGTGAACGCGCGCGGCGTGGAAGGCGGACTGCTGCTGGTGATGCAGGGCGGCCAGGTGCTCTGCGAGCGCGCCTATGGCGGGTACGAGGTGAACCAGGCGGTGCCGATCGCCTCGGCGAGCAAGTGGCTCACCGCCGTGACCATGCTCACGCTGGTGGACGACGGGCAGCTGGAGCTGGATGCGCCGATCTCGCAGTGGCTGGACTACTTCGCCGGTGGCGAGCCCGTCACCCTGCGCCAGCTCCTGTCGCACACCTCGGGGCTGAACGAAGGCGGCTGCGCCGGCGTGCTGACGAGCACGCTGCACGACTGCGCGCAGCAGATCGCGCAGAGCACGCGCGCCGCGCGGCCGGGAACGCGCTTCATCTACGGGGGAGGCTCCTTCACCGTCGCCGGCGCGCTGGCGGAGACGGTGGCGCAGCAGGGGTGGCCGGCGCTCTGGCGCGCCCGCATCGAAGAGCCGCTGGGGCTCACCGGCACGCACTGGGACAACATCCGCAATCCGCTCCTTTCCGGCGGCGCCACCTCTACCGTGCAGGACTACGCGAAGGTGATGCGGATGATCGTGTCCGGCGGCCAGGCCGGCGGGCAGACGGTGCTCTCGGCCGCCGCGATCGAGCAGCTGCGCCACGACAACGTCGGCACCGTGCCGGTCCTCTTCACCCCTCGCAACGACGCGTTCGGCTACACCCTGGGCGCCTGGATCGACGCCGCCGACGCGCAGGGCCGCGCCACGGTGCTGAGCAGCGTGGGGGCGTCCGGGTTCTACCCGTGGCTGGACTTCGAGCGGGACGTGGTGGGGATCGTGATGCTCCCGCCCTCCGGCGCCGGCGACGGCTACTGGTATCCCATCGCCCGGCGCGTCCAGGCCGAAGTACGGCAGATCG
Source organism: Longimicrobium sp. (assembly GCA_035720605.1). Classification (GTDB taxonomy): domain Bacteria; phylum Gemmatimonadota; class Gemmatimonadetes; order Longimicrobiales; family Longimicrobiaceae; genus Longimicrobium. The sequence continues at coordinate 2,882 of DASTNU010000507.1, forward strand.
TCGGCGCGGGAGGCTGATCCACCTGCGCGGGGACGAAGAGCGTGCCCTGACGGAGCGCAAACGCCCCCTGCGTTGAAACTGCAGGATTCCGGACGCACGAACGCCCGCTCCGACCACGAGGATCGAAGCGGGCGTAGGTGTTAAGAAAAAGGCCGGCGGCGCCGTACTCTCCCACCGGGTGGCCCCGGCAGTACCATCCGCGCAGCGGGTTTTCACTTCCGAGTTCGGGATGGGATCGGG
>DASTNU010000508.1:0-3190 GCA_035720605.1 Longimicrobium sp.
AGCGGATCTGGCTGGCGGCCAGCCCCGATCCGGGCGTGCGCGCGCACGGGTTCTACCGCTCCCAGGGCTGGCGTCCGACGGGAGAGCGCCAGCACGGAGACGAGATCCTGGTGTTCGAGGGATGACCCGCGTGTGCCGCGAACGACCGCATCATGACATCGCGCCATGCCGCGGTCGCTGTTCTGGTCATGCTCCATGATCCGACTGACTTGCCCCAGTCGCCTGCTGCTCTCGTCGCCCGGGCCGATGCAAGAACCCGCAGGCAGCGAGCGGACGCTGCCTGCGGGTCTCTGGCTTCTTGCCCGCCACGATCCGCGGCCATGTGTCAGCCGTCAGCGAACCACCGCGGGGGCGGTGGCGAGGGCCCAGCCGCTGTCGCGGGCACCGGGGCCGTGGGGGGTGAAGCGGCGCGGCTCCCACCCGGCCTCGCGCAGCTCCGCCGCGATCTCCTCGGCCACGAAGTAGTGCACGAAGTTGGGCGCCAGCGCGTCGCCGCGCTCCGCCCGCTCGCGGCGCAGCACGGCGCGAATGCCGTTGGCCACGCCGGCGGAGACGCGGAAGCGCGGCCCCTCGCCCCCGCGGGTGAAGAAGGAGAGCAGGAGCAGCCCGCCCGGCCGCGCCAGCGGGCGCAGGCGGCCCAGCAGATCGATGCGGTGGGCGCGGCCGGGAATGAGCGTGTACGCGCTCCAGCCGATGACGATGCCGTCGAACGGCTCGCCCACGGCGGGCACCTCGTCCCTCGGCAGAAAACGGACGCGCGCGGCGCACCCCTGGCGCGGCAGGAAGTCATCCGCAAAGGCCACGAGCGCCGGGTTGCACTCGTACCCTTCGACCTCGTAGCCCAGCCGCGCCAGGGCCAGCACCTCGCGGCCGCCGCCCGCGCCGATCACCAGGATGCGCCGGCATCCGCCGAACGCCTCCAGCGCCTCGGCCTCCCAGGGAAAGAGGCCGCGCAGGTTGTGCGCCTCGTCGTGGTAGGCGGGGTTGTGGTCGTAGAAGCGCTGATCGATGGCGTGCAGGTCCTCGCGCCGCAGCACGCCCAGCCACGCGCCCTCGTACACGGCCTGCAGCAGCGCCGCGGCGCGGTTCCATGCCGCGCTGGCGCCGAAGTACGCGCGGACCCCCAGCGGGGCGCGCGCGCGTTCGGGCGCCGGCGGCTTCCCGGGCGCGGCGGGCACCCCGCTCACGGTGCTCCGGCGCGGACCACGCGCAGCACCACGTCGCCGATCACCTGCAGCGCCCCCGCGTCGCACTGCTCCACCGTGTCTGCCGTGGTGTGCCACTGCGGGTAGTCGTAGTCGATCAGCAGCACCGTGGGAATGCCGGCGCGGGACAGGAACACGTGGTCGTCGTTGATGACGCGCGGTGCGCCGCCGAAGTGCGCGCCCAGCCCCATGGCGTCCGCCGTGGCGTGCACCTGGCGCCACAGCTCCGGAGCCAGGCGGACGGAGTTGAGCTCGGTGGTGCAGCGCAGGCCGCGCTTGCCCACCATGTCGAGCAGAATGCCCCGCCGCGGCCGCCAGGGCACCGTGCCGCGCGCGGCGGCGGACGCGTACGCCCGCGAGCCGTAGTAGTACTCGCCCAGGTCCTCGCCGTCCCAGAGCGCCAGGACCACGGGACGCGGCGGACGCTCCGCGCGCAGGGCCCGCGCGGCCTCCAGCACCACGGCCACCCCCGACGCGCCGTCGTTGGCGCCGGGCACCGGCAGGGCGCGGCGCCCGGGATCGGGGTCCCGGTCCGCCACGGGGCGCGTATCCCAGTGCGCGGAGAGCATGAGGTCCGGCGCCGCGTCCGATCCGCCGGCGCCGTGGACCAGCGCGAGGAGGTTGGTCATGGCGAACGTCTGACCCGCGCCCGGGCCGCGCCCCACCTTCTGCCTCCACGTCTGCAGGACCAGCCCGTCCACGCAGGGCCGCAGCTGCTCTACCAGCCATTCCCGCGTGCGGCGGTGGCCTTCCATCCCCGGTGCGCGCGGACCCATCTCGCACTGCGCGCGCAGCAGCGCGAAGGCGCGTTCGCCATCGAACCCGCCCCCTCCCGCGAGGCCGGGCGGGACGCCGGCGGGGAGCGTCTCGTGGGAGACGGGCCCCTGCTCGAACCGCCGCCGCACTTCGCGCGCGGCGCGGGCCAGCGGGGATGCGAGCCTGCGGAGGTTGATCACGGGGTGGCGGAACCGGGGGAACGTCGGCGGCTGGTGCAACGATACGGCGCGATGCCGGGCCGGTGCAACGTGTACGTCTCCCGCGTCGATTGTGGAAGAGAAGCCCGCAGCGTGAGTCGCGCTGCGGGCTTCGTGCGTGGAGGGCGAGAGAACGGGCAACGCGGAGCCCGTCAGCGTGCCCGGCGCCCCCTCACGCTCCGCACAGGCCGGTGCACTGGTAGCAGACCGGGTAGCCGGAATCGCAGCTCGTTCCGCCGCAGGTGCGGGGGTAGCCGCAGCTGTAGGCGGGGTGGGTGGGGCAGGCGGGCCCCGTGAAGTCGTTGCCGTGCACCGTGCCGCCCGCGTCGCTTTCTCTCGCTTCGACCTCGAAGGGCTCGACCGCGAGGTCTTCGGGATTCAGCCTGAGTTTCTTCATGGCACGGCTCCGCGCTGGGGTAATCGTCACGATCCCGGCAAAATGGCTGCAAATCAACGGCCGTCCCGTGCCGTACGCCCTGCCTTGCACCGATTGCGCAGGGGTCCGGGGACGAGATGTCGGAGCTGCCGCCGCTGCGTGGAATTGCGGCAGAAAGTTCTTGACAGCAGCCGGATTGGGCCAGCACTGTACCGCATTGGCCGGGCCGCGCCGGAGTCCCTGCAGCGCCTGCGGAGTCGACGTCAGGGGAATGGCTGAGGGGCGCCCGGGGTGGGGGCGGTCCGGGTGGCCGGCCCCGCGATGGATGACCACTTCAACCGTACTGGAGGGGGCATGAAAAAGCTGTTGCTGGATATCGATGCTCTCGAAGTGGAGTCGTTCGAGCTGGCGGCCGATCAGCTGCCCAGGGGTACCGTCTACGGGCTGTCCGAAGACGAGACGTGCGGCTGCAACGGCGACGACGACGACATCCCGCCAGGGGACCCGTGGCCGTCGTGGGGATGCAGTCAACAGGACTCGTGCAACGTCTGCGTGAGCGAGAACGGCTGCTACTACATCATGACCGACTTCTGCTGACGTTCCGCCCCGATCCGGGGTCGAATCTCACCTCACGT
>DASTNU010000509.1:0-4977 GCA_035720605.1 Longimicrobium sp.
CCGAAGCGGTCCAGCACCGTCAGGTACCGCTCGCGCGGCACGGGGATCTTGGCGAACGAGGCGGACTGCACCTTCAGCGCGGCGCGCCCCGGGGCCAGCATCCGCAGCGAGCCATCCACCCCCACGTCCGCCGTGTCGGGGACGAAGTCGGCGCCGCGCCCCAGCTGGCGCAGCTGCGCGGGGGGGATGCGGTCCTTGGGAAAGCGGCCCGCCACCTTCACCGTCTCGCCCTGGAAGGTGACGACGGGAAGCTCCACGTCGCCGGTGGCGAAGCGCTCGGCCATGCGAAAGCGGATGTAGCTGGTGAACTCCACCCCGCTCAGGTGCACCGTGTCGCCCTCGGTGCGCAGCCGCTCGAGCTTGCGCTCCGCCGCGTCCGCCGCCGCCTCGGACACCTCCACGTGCACCCGGCCGCGCTGCCACGGCCCCGGGATGAGCCCGCGGAACGTCCACGCCCCGGCGGCCAGCACCGCCAGCAGCCCCAGCAGGAACAGCTTTCCGATCACTCCGCGCCGCGCCATCGCTCTCCCCCTCGCGTGCTTCCGTTTGCCTGTCCCGTCCCGTGGACGGAGGCCGCTCAGCTACCCGTCCCGCCGGCCGTTTGTTTCCACGATCCGCGCCACCGCCGCCGCGGCCCGGTCCACCTCGTCCTCCGTGGTGGCCCAGCCGACGGAGAAGCGGACGGCGCCGGCGCGCTCCGTCCCCAGAATCACGTGCGACTCCGGCGCGCAGTGCAGCCCCGCGCGCACCAGCACGCCGTGGTCGCGGTCCAGCCGCAGCGCCGCCTCCGCCGCGTCCACGCCATCGATGGTGATCGTCACGATGCCGGCCGCGTCGGGATCGCGCGAGCTCTGCACCACCACGCCCGGGACGGCGTCCAGCGCCTGCCACAACCACTGCTTCAGCTCCGCTTCGCGGCGATGGAGGGCATCCACCCCGCGCTCCGCCACCCACTCCACACCCGCCAGCAGCCCGGCGATCCCGGGGCCGTTCATCGACCCCGCCTCCAGCCGATCCGGCAGCAGCGCCGGCATGTCCGGCGAGTCCGAGTCCCCGCCCGTGCCGCCGAAGAAGGCGGGCGGCAGCTCCACCCCCTCGCGCACCCACAGCCCGCCCGTCCCCTGCGGCCCCAGCAGCCCCTTGTGGCCGGTGAACGCCAGCAGGTCGATCCCCATCGCCTGCACGTCGACGGGCAGGTGGCCGGCGGACTGCGCGGCATCCACCAGCACCAGCGCCCCCGCCGCGTGCGCCCGCTCCGCCAGGTCCGCGACCGGCAGCACGTTGCCGATCACGTTGTTCGCGTGCGTGACGACCAGGAGCCGCGCGCCCTTGAGCGCGTGCTCCACCTCGAACAGGCTGATGCCGCCGTGCGGGTCGCCCTGCAGCACCACCGGACGCACGCCGCGCTGGGCGAGCGCCAGGACGGGGCGGCGGACGGCGTTGTGGTCGTATTCCGTGCGCACCACGCGGTCCCCCGGCCGCAGCAGGCCGAAGAGCGCGGCGTTCAGCGCGTGCGTGGCGTTCAGGTGAAAGGTGACGCGGCCGGGATCGCCGGGGGCGTTGAAGAGGGCCGCCAGGGCGCGCCGGCAGCGCAGGACGACGCGCCCCGCCTCCACCGCGCGCCGGTGCCCCGCGCGGCCGGGGGTGGCGCCCACGTCGCGCAGGTAGCGCGCGACCGCCTCGACCACCGGCTCCGGGCGGATGGCGGACGTCGCCGCGTAGTCCAGGTAGACGGTGTCGTCCACCGCTATCCGCCGTCGCCGGCGGCGTCCAGGTCCAGCGCGACGTAGCGAAAGCCGAGCGCCTTCACCTCCGCCGCGATCGCCGCGCCGTCCTCGCCCAGCATCCGCGCCCAGGCATCGTCCGCCACGCGCACCGCCGCGATCTCCCGCTCGTGGCCCTCCACGGAGACCTCCGCCGCCACGCCGTGGCCGGCCAGCACCCGCTCCGCCTGCGCGATGCGCGGATCATCCATCGTCATCCCCTGCGCGCCCCCGTTCACCCCAACGCCCCCAGCTGGACCAGCTGCGCGCCGGCCAGCCCCTCGTTCAGCGAGCCGCGGCGGTAGCCCTGCAGGTCGATCAGCACGCGCCGGAACCCCGCCGCGCGCACCACCCCCTGGATCTCGCCGCGGTGCTCCGCGACGAGGCCGATCTCGGACGGATGCACCTCCAGCCGCGCCAGGCCGTCGTGGTGACGTACGCGAAAGTCGCGGAACCCCAGCGCGCGCAGCGCCAGCTCCGCCGTCTCGATCTCGCGCAGCCGCCGCGGGGTGACGGCGATGCCGTAGGGGATGCGGCTGGCCAGGCACGGCGCGGCCGGCTGGTCCCAGGTGGGGAGCCCCAGCTCGCGCGACCAGGCGCGGATCTCCGCCTTGGTGAGCCCCGCCTCCAGCAGCGGCGAGCGCACCGCGTTCTCCGCCGCGGCCACGGCGCCCGGCCGGTGGTCGCCCACGTCGTCGGCGTTGCTGCCGTCCAGCACCGCGGCGAGCCCGCGCTCGCGCGCCACCTCCGCCAGCCGCGTCCACAGCTCGCTCTTGCAGAAGTAGCAGCGGTTGCCGGGGTTGGCCGCGTAGCGGGGATCGTCCATCTCGCGCGTCTCCAGCTCCAGCCACGGAATGCCGAAGCGCTCCGCCACCTGGCGCGCCGTGTCCTCCATCCACGAAGCGATGCTGTCGCTCTTCCCCGTCACCGCCAGAACGTTCTCCGCTCCGAGAACGTCGACGGCGACGCGAGCGAGGAACACGGAATCCACCCCGCCGCTGTAGCCCACGACCACGGAGCCGCACTCGCGGAGGGTCTGGATGAGGCGCTGTCGCTTCGCTTCCGGGACCATCGATCTACCGATGCGCTTTCATGCTGGTGGCAGCGACGAACCCTCCCCCGCGCGGCTGGCACGTGGAGGCGCAACGCTGCCCAGGGATGCGAAAAAGGCGCGCCCAAGATAGGCGCGCCCATCGGTACCCCGCCAGCCGCGCGCCGGTCGCTCAGGCGGTGGACGGCGCGGGGCCGGAGGGATGCATCGGCCGCGCGGGGCCGCGGCCGCGGCGCGCCCGGCCCATCATCTCGAAGACGATCACGGGGATGGAGAACGGCACGGACAGGAAGAGCGCGACGTCCGCCACGTTCCCCGGCGGCAGCCAGTAGCTGCCCCAGCGCAGCGAGAGGAAGTCCGTCACGCCCCAGTGCACCAGCCGCTCGCCCAGGTTCCCCATCATCCCCCCCAGCACCAGCCCCACGAACAGCCACGCCCAGCGGCGGTGGTGGCCGGGGAGGCGGTGCGCGCGCCCGACGATCTGCAGCAGCACCAGCACCCCCACGATCGCCGCGACGATCGCCAGGACCTTGCGGCCGGCCAGGGGTAAGTTCTCCCACAGCCCCAGGATCATCGCGGGGTTGCGCACGTGCCAGAAGGCCACGCGGCCCTCGATGACCTCGCGAAAGTGGCCGATGGGCATGGAGGCGGCGACTGCGGCCTTGGTGCCCCAGTCGAGGAGCGCGATCCCCAGGGCGATCACCAGCGCGGGACGCCAGCCGCGGATCGGCTCGTAGTCCGCCGAGCGGCGCCCGGGCGCGGCGTCCGGGCGCCGCTCGGTGCGCCGCTGTGCCAGCAGCCGCTTGAAGATTCGATTCAGACGGGAGGGAGTCGCCACCAGGGACCTGCGCAAACGGGTACGGGTGCGGCGGGCGCATTCGGCCCGGCGCCGCGGCACCCGGTTCAAGATGCGGGCCGGGGCGGATGGAAGGGAGCGGTCAGTACGCCGCGGCGAACGCCCGCCACCCGTCCAGGAACGCCGCTTCCGACACGTCGAGCCGCGCCAGCAGGCCCGCGGCGGTCGTCTCCGCCAGCAGCCCGTGGAGCGCCGCGCGGCCGTGAACCGAGTCGACGTAGTGCACCAGCGACCCGCCGACCGCGTACGGGATCGGCGTTCCGCTCCACGCCTCCGCCAGCGTCGCCGGCGCGAAGCCGGCCTGCACGCGCTGCCGCACCGCCGCGCGCGCCGGCGCGTCGAGCTGGCCGGCTGCGAGCACGGCGAGGCCCTCCTCGAACCACTCCGCCTCGCGCTGCAGGCGGACGGGATCGGCGTTGTGCTGGTGCTGGAGCACGTGCACGAGCTCGTGCGTGGTCACGCCCTGCACGTAGGCCGCGTTCGTACCGTCGTGGCCGCAGGCGGCGGTGGACCAGACGCGCGGGCTCAGCATCACCACGCCGGCCGCGGTGCCGTTCGCGATCATCCAGCACTGCGGCGCCGCTCCCGTCACGCGGCGCCACTCCTCCGCGAACGAGTCGCCCGTGGGGTGCACCCGCACCGTCACGTCGCGTGTGTACGCCAGCCCCAGGAACGCCGCCGCCACCGTGCGCCCCCCGGCGATCCGCTCCAGCATCGCGGGCGCGGCCTGCGCGTCCTCGGCGCGGTATTCCAGCACCACGCCGGGAGCGACGGCGCGAAGCCATTCGTCGGAATCGGTGGGCGGACCGGACGGAGATGCGCACGCGGCGAGAAGAGCGCCGGCGGCGAGGGTCGAACGGGACGGGTGTGGAATGCGGACGGTGCGCATGCTCGCTCCACGTCGGGACGGTGGCGGATCAGCCAGCCGGGCTATCTCGAACGCACACCGTCCCGCTGAACTGACGGATGCCCGCTACCGGGTTCCGCCCTGCGCGCGGCGCCCGGGCGGCTCGGTGGGATCGTCGGGGAGCGGGATGTCGAACGGCGAAACCTCCCGCACTTCCCCATCCTCCCACATCACCATCGGCACGTTGGCGGCCCGGTGGCGCCGCACGGCGTTCCGGAACGCGGCGTCCAGCGCATCCTGCAACCGCGCATCGTCCTGCCAGACTTTGTCGATGCTGTTGCTCATGGATTCCTCCATGTATCATTGGACAAAAGAAGTAGCGAGAGCGCTTGTATCCTTCAGTCACCCTCCTGCACGATCTCATCAACGCTTCGTTGATCCTCTGCGATCGTGACGGCGC
>DASTNU010000510.1:0-6815 GCA_035720605.1 Longimicrobium sp.
GCCATCCACGGCACCGACAAGCCCGAGCTGCTGGGCCAGCGCGTCTCGCACGGCTGCATTCGCCTGGCCAACGCCGACGCGCTGCGCCTGTTCCACAACGTGCAGGTGGGAACGGAGATCGTCATCGTCGGCGGGCGCGACATCCAGCCCGCCCCGGCGCCGCGCCCCGCGTCGTCCTCCTCGCGGCGCAGCGGGCCGCCCCCGCGCGACCCGGCGATCGTGGAGCTGGAGGAGCAGGACACCTACGACCTGCTGGACCAGCTGGACGACGGCCTGTTCGCCGCCGTGGCCGCGGGCGGGGCCGCCACCCGCTGGCACACGGTGGCGAGCGTGCTGCTGCTGCGCGGTACCAAGGAGGAGGATGACGATGCGCTGACCGGGCTGCTGGCGCGGATCACCGAGCTGGGCAGCGGCCCCCTGCGCGACGAGTACGCCACCTTCCTGGCGGACGCCTTCAACCAGGGCCCGCTGCGCACCATCGAGGCGATGGCGGGGATGGAGCGCGACACCCGCTCCGCCGTGGCGCGCGCCATCGTGGAGAGCAGCCTGGCGCTCTACCCGGGCGATCCCAACAGCGTGTCCGCGCCCTGGCCCACGCGCCGCGCCCCCCGCACCGCCGTCCGCCGCGGCGCCCAGCGCGCCTGGGATGCCCTGCAGCTGGCGGAGGATGCCTACCGCGAGCGGGCGGGGCTGGCGGTGCGGTAGGCAGAGACAGGAGAACTCCGGATCAGCGTCGCCGCCACCTCGCGCAGTTGAAGCCCCACGCCGTTTGTGGGGCTTTCCGCTTTTGTCGCGGCGGGCGGCGGGTTTAGCGGCCCGGGAAAGAGTTGGCGGGATCAACACCTGCCGGTCCCGCTCGCCCCTCGCCTGGCGGTTGAAACCGCTGCTGCAACATCACGAAGTCCGCCTGCGCGGACTGTAGCCGTGGCATCGTCGCGCAGTTGAAGCCCCGCGCAGTTTGCGGGGCTTTCCGCTTTAGTTGCGGCGGGTTTACCCGCTCAGGCGGGGAGCCGGATGCGCCTGCGGAGAATCATCACCCTTGCGTTCTTTGTGATGTAAAGTAGTTTGCGAATGTGGATGACGATAGCGCACCCGCGGAGGCGAATCCGATGAAGGTGAAGATGATCCTGCCGGCGCTGACGGAGGCGACCAGCCCCTTCTTTCGCCCGGTGAAGTACTCGCTCTTTCCGCCCCTGGGGCTGGCGTCGCTCGCCGGCTTCCTGGACGACGGCGACGAGGTGGTGATCCAGGACGAGCACGTGGAGCGGGTGGACACCAGCGACGAGCCGGACCTGGTGGTGATCCAGGTCTACATCACCTCCGCGTACCGCGCCTACGAGCTGGCGGACCTGTACCGCGCGCGGGGCGCGTACGTCTGCCTGGGCGGGCTGCACGTCACCTCGCTGCCGGACGAAGCCGCCGCCCACGCGGACTCCATCTTCCTGGGCCCCGGCGACGACACCTGGCCGCGCTTCCTGGCCGACTTCCGCGCGGGGCGGCCGGCGCCCGTCTACACCTCCACCGTGCGGACCATGGCGGGCCTTCCCCCGCTGCGCCGCGACCTCATCCGCCGGCACCTGTACCTGGTGCCCAACTCCATCGTGGTCTCGCGCGGGTGCCCGCACGCCTGCGACTTCTGTTACAAGGAGGCGTTCTTTCGCGGCGGAAAGGGCTTCTACACGCAGACGGCGGATGCCGCGCTGGCGGAGATCGAGCGGCTGCCCGGGCGCCACCTCTACTTTCTCGACGACCACCTGTTCGGCAACGTGCCCTTTGCCGAGGCGCTGTTCGAGGGGATGCGCGGGATGGGGCGCCTGTGGCAGGCGGCGGGGACGGTGCAGTCGGTGCTGCGGCCGGGGCTGCTGGAAAAGGCGGTGGAAAGCGGGCTGCGCAGCCTGTTCGTGGGATTCGAGACGCTGAGCGCCGACAACCTTCGCGAGCAGCGCAAGCCGCACAACCTGGGGCGCGACTACGCCGCCGCCATCCGCCGCCTGCACGGCCTGGGGGTGATGGTGAACGGCAGCTTCGTCTTCGGGATGGATGGCGACGACGAGGGGGTGTTCGACCGCACGGTGGGCTGGGCCGTGGAGCAGGTGATCGAGACGGCCACCTTCCACATCCTGACTCCCTATCCCGGCACCGCGCTCTACCAGCGCATGGCCGCCGCCGGCCGGCTGCTGCACTCGCGATGGAACGAGTACGACACGCGGCACACCGTCTTCCGCCCCGCGCGGATGACGCCGGAGGCGCTGGAGGCCGGCTACTGGGGCGCGTACGAGCGGTTCTACCGCTGGTCCAGCATCCTGCGCGGCGCCGCCACCAAGCCCACGCCGCGCGACTTTGCGCGGCACGCCGCGTACGCGGGCGCATGGAAGAAGCTGGAGCCCCTGTGGGATGCGGTCATCCGCGCCCGGCGCATCGCATCCCTGCGCCCCGTGCTGGAAGGCGTGCTCACCGGCTTCGGCAAGCTGCGGCCCGGCAACCGGAATCCCACGCCGCCAGCGTCGTCCTCGGCGAAGCGCAGCCTGCCCGTGCTGGCCCGGTAGGCCCGCCCCCGGCGGCGCCTGAGAGCGCGCCACCCCCTCCCGCAAACGGCGCGGGAGGGGGGATAAACCACGCGGATTTCGGTGCGCTGCGGGCTGGCTTGCGTGACTGCCGGCGCCCCCCATCCCCGACCCTTCCCCCACGAACTGCGTGGGAGAAGGGCGCGAGAAGCAGCTCTGGGTAACGATCGAAGTTTGTCCCCTCTCCCGCTTGCGGGAGGGGGTGGCCGAGCCTGAGCGAGGCCGGGGGAGGGCCCCCCGCGGACGCAGCGAAACGCCTCTCGAACCGTTCCGAATCTATCGGTACGATCAGCCGCCCCAGACCGAGGTCGGCCCGCTCCGGATCACCATGTCAGCACGATCTTGCCGAAGCTGGCGTTCTCCTCCATCCGCTCGTGCGCGGCGCGGATGGCGTCGAAGGGAAAGACGGAATCCACCACCGGCCTGATGCGGCCGGAGGAGATCAGCGGCAGCACCGAGTTGGAGAACTCGCGCGCCAGGGCGATCTTCTCCTCCAGCGGCCGGCTGCGCAGCACCGTCCCGAACAGGTGGATGCGCCGGCGCAGCAGCAGCCCCAGGTCCACCTCCACCTTCGCGCCCCCCGTCGTCCCCACGACCACCACCCGCCCGCGCAGCGCCACCACCCGCAGCGACGCCTCCAGCAGCTTGCCGCCCACCAGGTCCAGCACCGCGTGCACCCCGCTGCCGTAGGTGGCCTGGTTCACGGCCTCCGCCAGGTCCTCGCGCGAGGTGTCCACCCCCACCTCCAGCCCCATCTCCCCCGCGCGCTTCAGCTTGTCCGCCGTCCGCGAGGTGCCGATCACCGTGGCCCCCGCGGCGCCCGCCAGCTGCAGCGCGGCCGTCCCCACGCCGCTGCCGACGGCCAGGATCAGCAGCCGCTCGCCCATCGTCAGGTCCAGCTGCCGGAAGAGCGCGTCGTAGGCGGTCAGGAACACCTCGGGGATGGCGGCGGCCTCCTCCCACCCCAGGTTGTGGGGGATGCGGATGGCCTCGCGCTCGTGCACCACCACGTACTCCGCGTGCCCGCCGCCCCCCACGATCCCCATCACCCGGTTCCCCAGCGCCCACAGCCCGGCGCCCTCGCCCACGGCGTCCACCTCGCCCGCGTACTCCAGCCCGGGGATGTCCGCGGGCGCACCCGGCGGGGCGGGGTAGTTGCCGCGGCGCTGCAGCAGGTCCGCGCGGTTCAGGGCGGACGCGTGTACGCGCACGCGGATCTCCCCGGGGCCGGGGAGGGGGATCGGCCGGTCCTCCAGCGACAGCACCTCCGGCCCGCCCGGCGTGGTGATGACCAGCGCGCGCATCACCGGCCGCCTCCCGCCCGGGCCCGCAGCCACGCCTCGATGCCGCGCAGGTGCGCCTCCGCCAGCCGGTCCAGGAACGCGGGGTCGCGCAGCGCCGCCTCCTGCTCGGGGATCGGCATGAAGAGCGATTCCGTCAGCACGGCGGGGAGCCAGGTGGGCCGCGCCAGCGCCAGGTTCTGCTGCCGCGCGCCGATGTCGGGGATCTGCGTCGCCCCCACGATCTCGCGGTCCAGCTCCCGGGCCAGCCCCGCGGCGAAGGGGTGGAAGTAGTAGACGCTGGTTCCGTGCGCGCGGAACGGGCTGGCGCCCTCGCCGAAGGCGTTGTTGTGCACGGAGACCAGCATCTCCGCGTTCTCCCTCACCGCCAGCTCCACCCGCGCCCGCAGCTCCTGGCCGGAGCTCGTCGAGCTCACCAGCCCCTCGCGGGTGGTGCGGGTGAGGACGACCTCCGCGCCGCGCGCCCGCAGCTTCTCCGCCAGCGGCAGCGCGATCGCCAGGTTGGCGTCGCCCTCGTACAGCCCCGTCGGGCCTGTCGCGCCGGCGGGGGGATGTCCAGGGTCGATGACGATCCGCCGCCCCCGCAACGGGTCGGCGGGGTCGATCCGGGGCGGCTGGCGGAGGCGGATCACCAGGTCGCCGTTCGCGTCGTACCACGCCTTGTATCCCCACGCGCCGCCGGCCAGGCTCAGCACGAACCGCGACGACTCGCCCCCCGCGGCCTCCTGCGCGGCCGAGCGGAACCACTCGCCGAAGCGCGTCGTCGCCGCCATCTCTCCCCCCGTGGCGCCGTAGACGGTGACGACGGCGCCGCTGTCCGAGGTCTCCACCAGGAACGGCCGCCCCCCCGCGCGCACGCGCAGGTCCAGCCCCTCCGGCATGGGGCCCACCGAGCTCTGCACCGGGGCGGGGGGCGGCGGCGGGGCAGTGGTGTCGGCGATCGCCAGGTTGTCCGCATCCACCCACGCTTCCGTGGCGCCGTCCAGCCGCACGCGGTACTGGTCGCCGCGGCGCTCCACCACCGTCAGCCGCGCACCCCGGGGAAAGAACCAGCGGTACGGACCGGTCGGCGTGGGGCGGGCGTAGATGGCGTCGGAGCCGCTGGCCAGCGTGTCCGCGCCCCCGGTCACCACGCCCAGCCGCGCAGACGCGTAGACGGCGTTCCGGGACGCGCCGCCGCTCGCCGCCGCCGGGGCGGCGGGGGCGGCGTAGCTGACGGTGTGCGCCACCTCCTCGCCGCCGCGCTGGGCGCGCAGCCGCCAGGCGCCGTCCTGCGGCGTGGGCAGGTAGGCGATGAACGCGCCGTTCGCGGCGACGGGGACCGCGGTGCCGTTGATCTCCAGCGCCGCCTGACCCGTTCCCAGGGAGCCGTAGATGAAGGTGGAGTCCACGCGCGGGCGCGGCTGCGTGGGCGTGGGATGCACGACGCGGATGGCCAGCGCGCCGTCCACCGCCGGGATGGCCGGCAGCGCGGGGCTCACCGGCTGGTAGACCAGGCGCTCGATGCGCCCGGCCGCCGGCTCCGGATCGATCTGGATGGTGTCCGCGGGGTCCGGCCGCGGCCCCGGCCCGGTGGCGGGAGCCGGCGGGTTGCATGCGGCGAGCGAAAACGACAGCAGCGCGAGGGATGCGAGGGTGCGATCCATCTCGTGACTTTCAGCGGAACGGTGAGTCAGGGCCGGGCGCTTCTCCATCCCCGGCGACGCCGGCGGGTCCCACTGCAAGCAACGGGCAACCCCGCCAAAACGCAGTCACCGCGCGAAAAACGAGAGGACGCCGAGGGCCGGGAAGTCCTCTGCGTCCTCGCCTCTTTTCCGCCGCGCGTTCCGCGCTGCAGCGCCCCCCGAGGCCTCGCGGCGCAGCGGGCGCCGGGTCGCGGCCTACGATCCCGGCTCGCGGTTCGGCCGGGGCGGCAGCGGCTGGAGGTCTTCCGAGCGGCGGCCGGTTCCCGGGATGATGCCGCCGGTGGGCTCTCCCGCGTCGTCGCGGTCGTCGGGCGACGGCGGCGCCGGGAGGTCGGCCAGGGGACCCAGCAGCTCGCGGACGGCTTCCTGATCGGTGGACATGGAGCTCCATCCCTCCCCTGCGTGGTGAGCGCGGTGCGCCCTGCGTTTCGGTGGCGTCCCGGGTACGGGTGAAAGCAAACACCGCGCCCAAACTTCGGGCGCGGTGTCGCGGCGTGGGCTGCGCGGCCCGGCTACTGGTCTCCGCCGTACCCCGGCTGCCCGCGGACGGAGTCCGTCACCCGGTCGTGCAGGGTGCGGCGGAGCGCCTGCATGCGGTTGGGCACCTCTTCGTAGGTGCGGTTGGCCAGCAGCACCACCCAGGTGCCGCGCTCCGGGTCGATCCAGATGGACGTTCCCGTGAAGCCCGTGTGGCCGAAGGAGCGGTCGCTGACGCGGGTTCCCGCGGCGCCCTGCCCGGGCTCGCCCGGCGTGTCCCAGCCCAGCGCGCGGGTGCCGCTGCCGGGCTGGCGCTGCGTGAACTGGCGGATGGTCGCCGCGCGCAGCACGCGCACGCCGTCCAGCTCGCCGCCGCTGGCCAGCATGGCGGCGAAGCGCGCCAGGTCGTGCGCGGTGCTGAACAGTCCCGCGTTGCCGCTGATGCCCCCCAGCCGCCGCGAGATGGGATCGTGCACCCGGCCCCGGTAGGCGTCGCCGCGGGTGCGCGAGGTGCCGGCGCAGCGCAGGCACCCCTCGCCCATCACGTAGGTGGTGGAGTACATCCGCAGCGGCGCGAAGACGCGGCGGTCCAGCAGGCGGTACAGCGGCTCGCCCGCGGCGCGCTCGGCCGCGGCGAACAGGATGACGAAGCCGATGTCGGAGTACTCCACCTGCATCCCCGGCGCGTGCTCCAGGGGCACGGACATCAGCCGCAGCAGCGTGTGCTCCGGCGTGTCGGAGGTGGCGTCGGAGCCGGCGGGAAGGCCGGAGGTGTGGGTGAGCAGGTG
>DASTNU010000511.1:0-6805 GCA_035720605.1 Longimicrobium sp.
TCTTTTTTATACCTCGAGTCGTACGACATGATTAACTGAGGCTCCGAAGGCAAATCTTTCTCATCTGAATCTGCGGACAGAACGTCGTAGTCACGAATGGTAAACAGAGAGAAATCGGCGGTCAATCCAGCAAGATCTCGCTTATCCTCTCGGTGAAAGCGTTCCACGACCGCACCTCGACGTGATACGTCATCCTTAAGTTCTTTCATAACCTCAACCACCGTCTTGTCTCCGATGAAATATTTCTCTTTATAGAATTTGATGGCATCGATTCCCTCTTGGCTTTTACCCTGCGATTCGAAGTCTTCCATGGTGTAGAAGACAATTCGGCCTTTTTCTGGTTGTTTCGCGATCAGGTACTCAACTATCGCTTCAGTGAAACCAGCCGCGGAAACGTCATACCAAGGCGCGGCGAATACAAGTGGGCCACATGACTGAATATATCCTGAATCAGCTAGAATGCTCTGCAGATCCAACGGGCGGCTCGAGCATACAATGCATGAATTCTGGCAAGGTACAACCACCAGGCCACTTGGAAAATTTTGATTATCTGAGGCGCCGTCACTCTCGACTATTTGTATTGGGATTGAAGCTAGGCTATGATAATCAACGATTGCCCAAGGCTTAGGGTTCATATGGCGTGAAAGAAGAGCAAATAATTCCTTGAACTGCATATTAGTGCGTTGAAGATTACGATAAAAAACAAACAGCGCCGCATAATTGAATTTGCTCAACACGGTGAGCCGGTCGGAAAAACGAGTGACTGGAAGAGGCATGTGAATGTGCTCCCTCTGGAGGTAATCCGGACCGAGCGACAACGTGCTCACAGTGAGTCGTTGTATCCTACGACTCGGATTCGAGTTCGTCGCTTAATTGCAATAACTCCGCAGCCCTCTGTGCTGCTAATCGCGCAACCGCGGCCTGCCACCCATCGGGCGGCCTGCGGAACGATGCCGAATGGGGATCCATACGGGCTTGGCGAATGAGACCGTACGAGGCTCGGAGTTCTCGAGCTAAATCAGCCAAGCTGATCCCTTTAGTAAGTCTGTTTGTCGCTTCCGTGAAATCCATCGGCCGCTAACAGTGAGGTTGACAGCGCCCCTTCTGCTAACTACATTGTTAGCGGCAGGGAGAAAAAGCAAGGCTGGCCGCTCCTCCGCCAAGAAGACACGGCCAGCCTCACACACGGAACGACCCGAAGGCCGCCCGCTCGCCAAAGCTACCCCTGCTGCGCGGCCAGGGTCAAGAGGATTGGAGATCGCCATGCGCGCAGCCAAACCATCCGCCGCCTCCGCTCCCGCCGCCCAGCCGCAGCCGTACACCATCGCCAGGCAGACGAAGGGCCGCTGGTGGGAGGTGCGCGACGCCGCGGGTGCGCTGGTGTGCCTGACCGTCTACCGCCGCGGCGCGCGCGAGGTGGTGCGCCGGTTGGGGATGGTCACGGCGTGAGGCGCGAACGGCAGCCGCGAGCGAGGTTGCCCGCGGCTGCCGCGACGCGTGCACTCCGCCGCTTCAGGGCTCAGTAGCCCGGCTGGGGCACCCACCCGGAACCCGTGTAGCAGTGGCACACCCAATTGATGGACTTGCCGTAGATGTACCCCTGGCCCAGGCAGTATTGCTCGCACAGGTCGTGGTCGGTGCACCGGGTCGCCTGCATCGTGTCAGACGGCGCGGCGACGGCCTGCGTGGCGCCGAAGCTGAGCACGCCTACGATCGCGGCCCCGAACACGACCTTTCCGATCCGATCGAGATGCTTGGTCATTCTTGCTCCTGGCCAGAAGGTGAGATACGGCCGCGCGCCAATCGCACGACGATGTATGAATACACACCTGGAGTCGTAAAATCAACAACAATCGTCCTGATCTGATTAGGCCATGTGCGCTCAGCGCTCACCCGGGGCAGCGCAACGACGCACGGCGGAGCGGATATGGCCGACTTCGCAGGGGCGTTCCGTGCGGAGGTGCGCGACGCCGCGGGCGAAGTGGCGTGCCTTGCCGTCTACCGCCGCGGCGCGAGAGGGGTGGTGCGCCGGCTGAGCCTGGCTACCGCGTGAGGCGCAGGCGGCAGCCGCGGGCGGAAGAGCAGGTGGCATCCAGGGGGGCGCAAGCCGGCGGGCGCGTGACCGCCCGGGAATGGCGGTTGGCCGATCGGGATACGAACGGTCCAGCGTGGAAGCCGCATACTCGTGGCGATCCGCGGGTGGGCCGCACGGTCCGCCCATCCACCGTACCACGCCGTTCATCCCGGGAGGCGAACCATGTCCACGAACACCATTCTCTACGTCACCAACTACTTCGTGCCGTATCCCACGTCGGCGCAGATGGCGGAGTACGAGGCCTGGGCGGCGGACCTGGGCTCGTCCGGCTTCACCACGCTGATGTTCTACAACATGCACATCGACGCGTCCGGGAACTTCCGCTACACCAACGCGAGCTACCCGTTCGTCGCGGATGGAAGGGTGCAGGAGGGCTACGCGTACCTGCAGGGGCTGCTCGCGTCCATCACCGCCGCCGGATCGGTGACGAACATCCTCTTCGTCCTGGGCGGGTGGGGCGTGGAGAGCGACTACCTGCACGCCGGGCAGCTGCTGGGGCGGTACGGATCGAGCCCGGACAGCCCGCTGGTTCGCAACTTCGTGGCGCTCCAGGGGATCGGCGTCACGGGGATCGACATGGACCTGGAGCCCGGCGCAGCCGGGGCGTACGGGTTCATCCCTTACTCGTACTTCGGCGCGGCGGTCGTCCAGCTCACCACGCTGCTGCGCAACCTGGCCCTCCGGGTGACCTACTGCCCGTACGAGCAGACGCAGTTCTGGATCGACTGCCTGGCCGCCTCCTACGGGTTCAACAACGTGCAGCCGGTCTCGTGGCTGAACCTGCAGTGCTACTCCGGCGGCACCGGCAACACCCAGGCGCAGTGGGTGGCGGCACTGAACCAGTCCGGCACGCCCCTGGGCATCTCGGACACCGACGCGTTCGTCGTTCCGGGCTACAGCCCGGCGGAGACCTGCCCCGCGGCGCTGCAAGCGACCTTCGCCGATTCGTCGCAGATGACCTCCGGCGTCGCCGGCGGGTTCCTGTACGGCTACCAGAACATCCAGCAGAACCAGCAGCAGAACCTCTGCCCGGGGAACAACTCCACGGCCGACTACGCGAAGGCGATCGCCGCCGGGATCGCGTCGCTGCAGGGCTGAGCCCTCCGCCGGCCCAGGCCGGCGCGAGAACGGCAGCCGCGGGCGGGATCGTCCGCGGCTGCCGTGTCATAGATCATGCTCTTTTTCGCTCAGAACCGGGAATCCACCCACGAGCCGGAGCCCAGCGATCCGGGGATGCCCGCGCAAGCGGACGCGGCGCGTAGTCGTTGCGGCGACTTCAGTCGCTGAACGGGGCCTCTCTCGTAGAAAGATCAGGAACGGAGCTGCTCGCGCCGCTCGACCGCCGCCGGGGTCGGCTCTTCGAGCGCGAAGGAGCCGTACCGGATGGCGCCGGCACGCTGGTACGTGGCGATGATCACGCCGGACGTGGAGACGGTGGAGCCGACCAGCTTCAGGCCGCCCGGCGCGATGCCGTCGCCAAACAGCCGCTTTCCGCCGCCGAGCAGGACCGGGAAGGTCCACACGCGGAGCTCGTCGACCAGGTTGTGCCGCAGCAGCGTCTGGAGCAGGTCGGAGCTCCCGTGCACCTGGATCTCCACGCCGTCCTGCGCCTTGAGCTTCGCCACCTCCGCCGGCACGTCGCGGATCAGCGTCGCGGGACCCCACGCGGCGTGCTGCAGCGTGCGGGACGCGACGTACTTGTGCGCGGCGTTCAGCGAGGCGGCCGGGGGAGCGTCGGTCGCGTTCGGCCAGTGCGCGGCGAAGATCTCGTACGTCCTGCGGCCGAGCAGCAGGTCGTAGGGCGCCGCCATGGCCTCTCCCATCACCTGGTCCATCACGTCGTCCCAGTAGTGGAACGACCAGCCGCCGTGCGGGAAGCCGCTGGTCGGGTCCTCGTCGGGACCGCCGGGGGCCTGCATGACGCCGTCGAGGCTGATGAAGGTGTTTACCGCAAGCTTGCGCATGGTCGTTTCTCCGCGTGGATGTCGTGAGTACCGGGGCTGCCCTTCTCACCCATGCGTCGATTGGCCGGGGCGGAGATCGACACGCCCGTGGATGGTCGGCCTCGTGTGCCTGACCGTCTACCGCCGCGGCGCGCGCGAGGTGGTGCGCCGGCTGAGGGAAGCCACGATGTGAGGGAAAAACGGCAGCCGCGGGCGATCTCGCCCGCGGCTGCCGCATGTGGTCCGGCCCGACGAAGCCACTGCTCCACCCTCACGTCCGCAGGCAGATTGTTCCGCCGCGAACGGAACGATGCTCACCATCGCGACACGTCATTCGACGTAGAGCCAGACCAGCTCCGAGACGGCCCAGCTACCGTTCTGCCGCTGGAGTGCGGCAAGAACGGCGGTCCCGGGTGGAGGGGCGTCCTCCTCGGCGAATCCATCGCGGCACGGCTGGACCGCGTGCACCAGCGCCCACGTGCTGTCGGCGCTGTATGCCACGCGAGAGAGCGTGATCGGCAACGGTCCAGTGCCGGTGTCCCCCGATTCGGGTGCCGGCGCCACCAGGCGCACGGGCATGCCCACCGAGAAGCTGTCCGCGACGAGCGTGCGGGGCGGCAGCCCGTCCATCGCGCGCAGGTTCGCGACGAGGGGCGCCGCGTCCGGCGGCAGCTCGGCTGCCAGCGCGGAATCCCGGCTGCGGTCGCCCTGCCGGAGAAATCGCGTCTCTCCGACGACCCGGATCTGGCCAACCAGCGGACCATCCCGGCATTCCGATATTAACCCGTCCACATGGTCATCCTGTGGCGGGTTGATGAACTGCTCGCGGAGGACCACCGCGTATACGTCGTAGTCGCTTGCAGGCGGCGACGGCGGCTGGGCATCGGTCTGGCGGCCGCAGCCGAATGCGAGCCCCGCGGCCACGACGGTGAATACGCGGGCCGCAATTGGCCGCCTGGTCCGTTGCTCTACCATGGAATTCGGGCTCGTGGCATCTGTTCTCTCCGCAGCGAGAGGAGCCGCAGGGAGGAAGCAGCTGAAGAGAACCGGGAGAGGTGGGAAGCAGCCCCTGACATCGAAGCAGAGTCCGTCAGGTGCTGCCCGGAACATGCGCAGCGCATCGACGCAACCGCAAGAGCACGATCGATGGATGGGGGGGACGAGCTGGCACGCCTTGACCGTCTCCCGCCGCGGCGCACGCGAGGCTCGTTTCGGAAAGGGGACTGCCGGACACAAGCGCTCACCTCCCCTTTTGCACGATCATTTTCGGATGTAAAATCCGCTGAACACGCTCATCGAGCTCCATCACCTGAGCGGAGGATGCCGATCATGAAGTGCAAGGGCGGGCGCGCCGCCATCCTGGGATTGCTGATGACCGTCGCCGGCGGGGTGCCGCTCGGCGCGCAGGTCGAGCAGCCCGGGGTGGACTGGACGCGGGTCACGGAACACGACCTGAACGTCGCGTCCGTGTTCCTGACGGCGCGCGACCGGGGCCCGCGCGCGGCGCTGGACAGCCTGGAGCGGCTCGCCGCCCGGGACCCGTGGATCCGCGCGAAGGGGCACCAGCTGGCGCATTCCATCGGCCGGTACGCCATGGAGCAGCGAAAGGACCTGGCCGTGCTGGGGGAGTGCACGCCGCGGTTCCAGTCGGGGTGCTTTCACGGCGTGCTGGAAGGATACTTTCTCCAGGGTGGAACCATCGACCGTGCGTCCGTGGGAAGCGTCTGCGCGGGGCAGGCTCGCGGCTTCGAGCGGATGGAGTGCTGGCACGGCCTTGGACACGGCCTGATGGTGCACCACGCGGGCGACTTCACGCAGGCGCTCGCCCTCTGCGATGGCCTGGAGGCGGCCCAGCCCCGGCGGGAGTGCCAGGACGGTATCTTCATGGAGCGCGCCATCCGCGCCATCGGGGCCACGCCCATCAACGTCGGCGACGGGCCGGGGATCGGCCACGCGCACGGCGCGGAGGGCCACGAGGGCCACGCCGCGGAGAGCCGCTCCGCGAGCCCACCGGACGACCCTGCGCCGGTCACGGGCAAGATGGCCGGACCCCGGGCTGTCCTGGCCAAGATGGCCGCCGACCGGGAGCGCGAGCAGATGTGCAGCGGACTGGATGCCGCCCACCAGCCCTCGTGCTGGGCGTACCAGTCGCTGGTGCTGATGTGGATGTACTGGCCCCGCACCGAGCGCGCGCTTCGCGTGTGCGACGCGGCCCCGGCCGGGGCCGTGGCCGACTGCTACCAGGGGTTCGGCAAGCAGACGCTGGGCGCGAGCAGCGGCGACGTGCCGAAGATGATCGAGGCGTGCCGGCAGGGCGACCCCGCCCACCTGACGGATTGCCTGATGGGGGGCGTGGAGTACTTCACGGACCTGGACTGGACCATCGAGCCGGGCATCGCCTTCTGCCGCCAGGTGCCGGACACGGCCAAGCCGCGCTGCTACGAGATGATCGGCGCGCGGCTCACGCTGGCCCACCTGGATCCGGAGCCGGTGCGCGCCGCCTGCCGGCAGGTGGAGCCCGCCTACGTCCGCGCCTGCCTGGCCGGAGCGGGGATGCGGGAGAGCTGAGCTGCCGGCGGTCGAACGGGGGCGAAAAGAGAACGCCTCACGCAGAGTCAGCGGAGTGAGCAGAGTTGAGTTCAGTCCAAGAAGTCACCCTCTGCAGTTGACCGACGTCAGGCGAATGCGGGGCTGATGTAGATGCGTGGGCTTCGAGACACGGAGAAGGTGCCGAGGGAGCGTACGCAGCGAATGAGGAGTGCCACGG
>DASTNU010000512.1:0-4628 GCA_035720605.1 Longimicrobium sp.
ATGCGAGCACCGTTTGGGTGAAGTCGATTGTGGTCTGCTTCTTGGCGGAAGTGACTCACATTCTACTACTTCCAGACGGTGCTCGCTTTTTCCACGCAGGATCTGGGTTGAAACCGCTGCTGGAACGTCACGAAGTCCGCCGGCGCCTTTGCAGTTGAAGCCCCGCGCAGCTTGCGGGGCTTTCCGCCGTCGTTGCGGCGGGTTTACCCGCTACGCGCGAAAGGGACCGCACCACGCATGCTACCACCTGCCGAACCCCGCCGAAGGCCGGGCTCCGGGAGGATCAGGAGTCCGTTGCACCCACTTTCGGAAACGTTCGGAGCTTCCCTTGCATGCGGCGCCGGGAACGATATGTTTCCGCCGCTTTTCGGCCGGAACCGCGACGGCGGTGGGACGCCGCGGCAGAGTACTCGCGTCCCTCGCCGGCCCGGAAAGCGATTCCCTCGAGACACCTCCCCGCTTCCGGGGAGCCACGCATACAACGGAGACGTTCCCGATGAAGAAGCTCAAGCTGCAGATCGACGACCTGGCCGTGGAGACCTTCCAGACGGCCGGCGCGCAGGGCGACGAGGGCACGGTGGTGGGCCACGCCACGCAGGGCAACAAGCACACGTGCGACCCGCAGGTGGGCACCTGCTTCGGCTACACCTGCTACGAGACGTGCGGCGACACCTGCGCCGACACCTGCCAGTACACCTGCGACCCGCTGGTGGGCACCTGCTTCGGCTACACCTGCGCCGGCGCCGGCTGCTGATCGTCGCGGCCTGACCGCGGATTCACGGAATGACGACCGGCCCGGGGGCGACTGCAGCGCTCCCGGGCCGGTCTGCGTCAGGACCGGTTCACGGGTCGATGCAGCCACAGTTCGTCTGCGGAAGGATCGAGCCGCCGGCCACCTGCTCGAGCGCGTCCAGCTCCAGGTCCTCGCTCTCGAACCCGGCGTCGTCCGCGCCGGGGATCTGCGGAGTCTTCTCCATCTTCGCATCGGGCATGATCGTGCTCCTGGGAACGTGGGGGGAATGCGGGGCGGCTCCTTTCGCACCCCATGCATGGCATCTCCCGTTCCATTCGGCACGTTCAGGCCAAACCATGCTGAAAGCGCAGGTTGCACCGCGTGGTACGGTAGCCGGAGGTGGTTCGGATAGAAGCCAACGTCTATTCGATGGAAGTGGACGCCGATCCGTCCGGGCGCGACTCCGGGGCGAGGCCCCCTGACGCCCGTGGCACTCTCCCCCGGCCCCGTGTTACTTTCCCGCCGCCGGCTAGGACGGACCCGTGACGGGATGGTGCGTATGGACCTTGGGCTGAAAGACCGCGTCGCCATCGTGACGGGCGGCAGCATGGGGCTGGGGCGGGCGATCGCGCGGGAGCTGTCGCGCGAGCGGGCGCGGGTGGTGGTGGCCGCGCGCAACGAGCAGCGGCTGCAGCGCGCGGCCGAGGAGATCCGCCGCGAGACGGGGTGCCAGGTGATGGCCGTCCGCACGGACATGACGCGCCCCGAGGACATCCGCGCCCTGGTGGAGCAGACGGTGGAGCGCTGGGGCGGGGTGGACGTCGCGCTGGCCAACGCCGGCGGGCCGCCGGGCACGCGCTACGAATCGACCAGCGCCGAGCAGGTGGAGCGCGCGGTGGTGCTGAACCTGATGAGCACCATCCGCCTTGCGCAGGAGGTCACGCCGCACATGCGGTCGAAGGGGTGGGGCCGCTTCATCGCCCTCACCTCCGTCTCCGTCAAGCAGCCGCTGCCGGGGCTCATCCTCTCCAACACCGCCCGCGCCGCCGTCGTGGGGTGGGTGAAGACGATGGCGACCGAGCTGGCGCCGTTCGGCATCACCTGCAACGTGGTGGCGCCCGGCTACATGCGCACCGGCCGCGTGGAGGAGCTGGCCGCCGAGCGCGCGGAGAACGAGGAGCGCGAGGTGGACGAGGTGCTGGCGGAGATCGGCGGCCGCATACCCCTGGGGCGGATGGGGAACCCCGAGGAGCTGGCCGCCGTGGTCGCCTTCCTGGCCTCGGAGCGCGCGTCGTACCTCACCGGGACGACCATCCAGGTGGATGGCGGATTCGTGCAGGGGATGCTGTGACGGAAGCGCCGGGCCCCACGTGCCGGGTGCCGGGAACCGCGTGCCGGTGCCTCTGCCCGGCCGCTCCCCTGCACGCCGGTCGATGAAGCTCGCCATCCCCGTCCTCCTTGCCGCGCTGGCCGTTCCCGCCGCGGCGCAGTCTTTCGATCCGTCCCCGCCCCGGCTGCCGCTCTCGTCCGCGCCGCGGAGCTGGGAGGAGTGCGGGATCGCGGGGCTGCAGAACCTCAAGCGCAACCCCACCGCGGCCGAGCTGCGCTGCCGCTTCGGGGGCGGCGGGCCGGGGGATTTCGGGCTGCTCTCCTACCTGGACGTCCCCGTCTACCGCCCCGTGACGCCGCTGCCGGGAACGCACATCACCGGCGTGCCGGGGATGCCGCACCCCGCGCCGGGCGAGAGCTGGGAGCAGTGGGAGTGGCGGATGCTGCGGACGGCGTACGGGCCGGGCGTGCGCCGCGTGCAGAACGACCTGGCGCAGCTGGACCCCGTCTTCGAGTCGATGGTCCGCCGCCTGGAGCGGGAGCTGCGGGCCCGCGGCGTGTACGCGCGGCGGCGGGAGACGTACCGCACGGCGGAGCGGCAGGGGTGGCTCTTTCAGCAGGGGCGGTCGCGGGCGGGGGCGTTCGCCACCACCACGCTCACCTCCTGGCACAGCCGGGTGGACCGGCTGGGGCGCCCGGCGGCCCGCGCCGCGGACTACGAGGTTTCCGGGGGGAGCCTGGCGCGCTTTCACGCCATCGCGGCGGAGATCGGGCTGCAGAGCTACGGCGCGGACAGCAACGACCCCGGCCACGTCTACCTTCCCGACACCGACGCGGCGGTGGGCATCGAGCTGGCGGTGCTGCGGCTGCTGCCGCGGGTGATGCACGTCACCCTGGCGACGGGGCGGCCGGAGGGCGAGTGGCAGCCTCCCGGCGCGGCGGAGGAATGGCGCCGCCGCACGCGCGACTTTCTTTCGCGCCCCGTGCCCTTCTATCCCACCGTCCAGCCGCCGGTGATCCGGGTGAAGGAAACCGTCCCCGCGGAGCCGCCCCCTCCCGTCATCCTCCACGCGGAGCCCGCGGGCGGAGACGGGGAGCAGCCGTAGCGGCGTTTCGACAGGCATCTCACTGCGTCCGCGAGGGCCCCTCCCCCCGGCCCCCTCCCCTCGCAAACTGCGCGAGGAGAGGGGGAGAATTCGAGCGCGCTTCGGCGGGTCGTGCCGTTCTCCCTTCCCCCACGCAGTTCGTGGGGGAAGGGTCGGGGATGGGGGGCGCCCGCCCTCGCGCCGAACCGCGCCGGAGGCACCGAAGGGCCGCGGACACGAAACCCCTCCCCCGAAGTCGGGGGAGGGGTCGACCGACGTCGCGAGGAACGAGCGAAAGGAGGTCGGGGGAGAGGGCCCCCGCGGACGCAGTGAGAACCCTGCCGGGATGGACCCACCGCCGCGCCGGATCGTCGATCTCCGGCCGAGAGCGCCGCACCTTTCTACTGCCGGATGATGTTGATCGCCGCGACGACGGAGGCCACGGCGGCAACCATGCTGGCGCCCAGCCCCACCAGGTCGCGCCAGCCGGCGCCGCGCCGCGGCACGCGGATCTGGTCGCCGGAGCGGATGCGCATCTCCGCGATCTCCGGCGAGGGGTTGCGCAGGTCCAGGATGATCTCGCGGCCGCCGCGCATCAGCCGCACCTGGTCCAGCCGCCCGTACTCCGCCACGCCGCCCGCCGCCGCCACCGCCTGCCCGACCGTCGTCTCCGGGGGCAGGCTGTACAGGTTGGGCAGGCGCACCTCGCCCGTCACCCCCACGCGGTACAGGTAGTCGAAGACGAACTGCGGATCGCGCTCGTACTGCTGCAGGATCTCGCGCAGCTGCGCGCGCACCTGCTCGCGCGTGCGCCCCACCACGCGCACCTGGGCAAGGAGCGGGTGCAGGATGGTGCCGTCGGGGGCGATGGGGAACTCGCCGCTGAACTCCGGCTGCCGCCACACCGACAGGCGGATGGCGTCGGAGGGGCGGACGGCGGCGGTGGTGTCCTGGGCCGCCGCGGGCGCCGCGGCAAGGGAGAGCAGGAGCGTCAGCAGGAGTCGGCGCATGGTGCGGTCTGGAGAGGTGGGCGCAACGTCGCTCCCGTGGATGGTGCAACCCGCACGCCTAGCGCGCCAGTGCCACCGCCGATCCCACCCGCCGGTCTCCGCACGGACGGGCCGCGTGCGGCCGTGGCGGCGACTTCCTCCGCGCAACCGGCGCGGGACGCGGCCCCGCATCTGGCACGCCTGGGCGCATCAGGCTTGTGCGTGCGCGCCCACGGGTCCATATTCCAGCAACTTCCGTCTCCACGCCGGTTTGCGGCCGGTCGGCCGCGCCACGAGCTTTCTCCGCGGTACTCCACACCTCCGCAACTCAGATCCATGCCTTTCATGCCGCGTCCGATCGTGCTCCTGGCCCTCGCCGTTCTGGCGGCGGCGCCCGCGGCCGCGCAGGAGACTGCCGGCAGCGGCCAGGGCTCCACGCAGAGCGCTCCCCGCCCCGCCCGCCCGGTGGACGAGTGCGGCAAGCCCGGCGCA
>DASTNU010000513.1:0-5827 GCA_035720605.1 Longimicrobium sp.
CGCCCCAGGTGGTGAAGCCGAAGGCGCGGTAGAGCGCGCGGGCGGCCGCGTTCGTCGTCGTGACGCCGAGCTCCAGGCGCTGCACGCCGCCCATCGAGCGCGCGTGGGCCACGAGCGCGTCCAGCAGCGCCCGGCCGAGCGCCTGCCCCCGCGCCTCCGGCGCCACGTACATCCCCACCACGTTCGCGCGATGGCGCGCCTTGCGGTGGGTCTCGCGGTAGAGCCCGCCTATCCCCACCAGCGTGCCCGCCGCGTCGAACGCGCCGTACGCGACGCTCTCGTTCGCCCGGCCTCCCGCCAGCCGCTCCGCGATCATCTCCAGCGGCCGGTCCACCTCTTCCTCGTACGAGGAGCCGAACGCGTCCGGCGTCTCGCGCAGCCCGCGCAGGCGCAGCGCCTGGTACGCCGCCGCGTCGTCCGTGGTGAGGATGCGGATCGATGTCATAAGTCGCACTCACGTACTGACGCACTCACGCACTGACGCACTGACGCACTGACGCACTCACGCACTCACGCACTAACGCACTAACGCACTATTTAACGCACTCCCATGGAACCTCGCATCTCCTTCGTCACCCTGGGCGTCTCCGACCTCGCCCGCGCCGCGAAGTTCTACGACGAGGTGCTGCGCCTGCCGCGCAAGCCCACGCCGCCGTCGGTGGTGTTCTACGAGATGGGCAGGACGTGGCTGGCGCTGTGGTCGCGCGAAGAGCTGGCCGCCGACGCCGGCGTGGCGAACACCGCGCCCTGCTTCCCCGGCTTCAGCCTTGCGCACAACGTGCGGTCGGCGGAGGAGGTGGATGCGCTGCTGGCGGAGGTGGAGGCCGGCGGCGGCCGCATCCTCAAGCCCGGCCACCGCACCGACTGGGGCGGCTACACCGGCTACTTCGCGGACCCGGACGGCTTTCTCTGGGAAGTCGCCTGGAATCCCCACTTTCCCCACGTCTGAGCGGATGGCGGCGGCATGACGAACGGTCCCTTTCCCAACCGCACCGAGGGCGGCGCCCTCCGGCGCTGGGTGCTCGTGGCCTTCCTGGCCGGGCTCGGCGCGGGTGTGGTGGCCGCGATCTCGGCGCTCCTCAACTGAGCGCCGGCCGATTTCGACGGTCCGTTTGCCGCGGATGAGCGGCCGCACCTCGCGGCTCCTGCTCGCGGCCATCTTCGTCTTCGCGGGGGTGATGCACTTCGTCATCCCCGCCAGCTACGTGCAGATCATGCCGCCCTGGCTGCCGCTGCACCGCGAGCTCGTCTACCTGAGCGGCGTGCTGGAGATCGCGGGCGGCGTGGGGCTGCTGATCGGACGGACCCGCCGCGCGGCCGGCATCGGCCTGGTCCTCCTGCTGGTCGCCGTCTGGCCCGCCAACCTGCAGATGCTGCTCAATGCGCAGGCCGCGGATCGCCCCGCGTGGGAGCAGGCACTCCTCTGGCTGCGCCTCCCGCTGCAGCTCGTCCTGGTCGCCTGGGTGTGGCGCACCTCCCGCGCTCGCGAGCCCTGATATGAGGCATACCAGATCCGGTAAAAGAGTGGCTCCTTGTGGAATCCACCTCCGGGGGCGATTGTGTGCGGGACCACCGATGCTGCATCGATCGATCGCCACCCGAAGAACCACAAGCGTATGCAACGCAACCTGTTCGCGTGGCTGGGCGTGCTGGCGTCGCTCGGCACCGCGGCGTGCCCCGGCCCGGCCAGCCCGCCGCCGCCCGACCTGCCGTTGCCGGCGGAGCAGACCACCGCCACGCTCACCCCGGGCGTGGCCGCCGAGTTCATCGCCCAGGCCGAGCGCGAGCTGGCGCTGCTGAGCCTGCGCGCCAACCAGGCCGGGTGGGTGGCCGCCACCTACATCACCACCGATACCGAGGCCATGTCGGCGGAGGCGGCCAAGAACCTGGCCGTCGCCATCCAGGGCCGCGCCCTGGCCGCCCGGCGCTTCGACCAGCTGCAGCTGGAGCCGGAGCTGCGGCGCAAGTTCGACATCCTCAAGCTGGCGCTCACCGCGCCGCCCCCGGGGAACCCGGACGAGGCGGCCGAGCTCACCCGCACCCAGGTGAGCATGGAGGCGGACTACGGCCGCGGCGAATACTGCCGCGCCGGGGGCGATTGCCTGGACATCGGCGAGGCGTCGCGCATCCTGGCCACCAGCCGCGACCCGGCGGAGCTGCTGGACGTGTGGCAGGGGTGGCACCGCGTGGGCGCGCCCATGCGCGACCGCTACACGCGCTTCGTGGAGCTCAGCAACAAGGGCGCGCGCGAGCTGGGGCACCCCAACACCGGCGCCATGTGGCGCGCGCAGTACGAGATGCACCCCGATTCCCTGGCCGCCGAGGTGGACCGGCTGTGGGAGCAGGTGCGCCCGTTGTACGAGTCGCTGCACGCCTACGTCCGCGCGCGGCTGGTGCAGCAGTACGGGCCGCAGGTCGTCCCGCCGGAGGGGATGATCCCCGCGCACCTGCTGGGGAACATGTGGGCACAGGAGTGGGGATACGTCTACCCCGTCGTCGCGCCGCAGAACGCGCCCGGCGCCGGGTACGACCTGACGGAGCTCATCCGCGCGAAGAACCTGGACGCGGCGCAGATGACGCGCTTCGGCGAGCGCTTCTTCACCTCGCTGGGGATGGACTCGCTGCCGGCGACCTTCTGGGAGCGGTCGATGCTCACCCAGCCGCGCGACCGCGACGTGGTGTGCCACGCCAGCGCCTGGGACGTGGACGACCAGGAGGACCTGCGCATCAAGATGTGCATCGAGCCCACGGGCGAGGACTTCATCACCATCCACCACGAGCTGGGACACAACTTCTACCAGCGCGCCTACCGCGGCCAGCCGCACCTCTTCCGCAACGGCGCGCACGACGGCTTCCACGAGGCCATCGGCGACGCGGTGGCGCTGAGCATCACCCCCGAGTACCTGGTGCAGGTGGGCCTGCTGGACCGTGCGCCGACGACGGCGGCCGACACCGCGCTCCTGCTGCGCCAGGCGCTGGACAAGGTGGCGTTCCTTCCCTGGGGGCTGCTGGTGGACAAGTGGCGGTGGGGCGTCTTCAGCGGCGAGATCACGCCGGCGAATTACAACGCCGCCTGGTGGGAGCTGCGCAACCGCTACCAGGGCGTGGCCGCGCCCATGGCCCGCACCGAGGCGGACTTCGACCCCGGCGCCAAGTACCACATTCCCGGCAACACGCCGTACATGCGCTACTTCCTGGCGCGCGTCCTCCAGTTCCAGTTCTACCGCGCGCTCTGCCGCGAGGCCGGGTACACCGGCCCGCTGCACCGCTGCTCGTTCTACGGCAGCCAGGCCGCCGGGGCGCGGCTGGAGCGCATGCTTCAGGCGGGGATGAGCCAGCCGTGGGAGGAGACCCTCTTCCAGATGACCGGCGAGCGGCGGATGGACGCCGGCGCGCTGCTGGAGTACTTCGCCCCGCTCAAGGCCTGGCTGGACCGCCAGAACCAGGGCAAACCCGTCGGCTGGTAAGGGATTCGGAGGATGATGACGAGCCGGCGCCGCGCGACCCTGTGCGGCGCCGGTTCGTGTTCCGCGAGAAGTGTCATTCCGAAGGAGGCGTCGCGCCGGACCCGCCCCGGTCCCATAGCCTGGCGCCGACTGAGGAATCTACCCGCCGAAGCGGTCGGCCAGACGCGTCAACGAGAGCTACCAGCCGCCGCCGGTGGAGCACGCGCGCAGCACCACGTTCAGCAGGATGGTGAGCACGACGGAGGCGATGATGCTGAACAGGCACCCGGCGGATCGGACTTGCATGCGCATGAGGTTCTCCAGGGTCGGCGGCTCGCGAGCGCGCCGCACCCGGGCAGCAACCATGCCCGCCGCCGATCAGGGATCATTCTCCCTGACGAGCATTTTGTTTCCTGAGAGGGTGTTGCCAAACCCGGAGACTGCGAAGCAGCGTTGTCTTCATGAGGGAGCGCACACGAGTAACCTGAAGTAATGCAACCGCTTGCGCGCGACCGAAGGATCTTCTCTCCGCCAGCGAGGGGCAGGCTCGACGGCAGAGGCTCAGCCCCCACGGTTCTGCCGGCAAGATCCTTCGGTCGGCGCCAAAGTACCGTGCATGCTGAAGTTACACGCGGCGCCTCCCTCAGGAAGACAATCGGCCGTGCGACGTTTGGCGACACCGTCTCAGGAAAACAACCCTGGCGGTGGCAAACGAAAGAGCCGGGGACGATCATCGTCCCCGGCCGCTTTTCATCGGCCGATCCGCCAATCCTCAGCGGTTGGCCTGCGCCAGGAAGTACTCGCGGATGTAGCCCACGGGGATGGTGCCCTGGCGCATCAACTGCTCGTGGAAGTCGCGGGCGCTGTAGCGGGCACCGCGGGCCTGGCGGTACGCCTCGCGCAGCTCCTGGATGGCGTTCTTTCCCAGGTTGTAGGTGATGGCCTGCGTGGGCCACTTGCTGTAGCGGTACATGGCCCGCTGCGCACCCTCGCACACGGCGCGGGCGGTGGCGTCCGTCTCCGCCTGCGCGCAGGCGCCGGGGAAGAAGCTCACGTTCGCGGTGAAGTAGTCCACCGCCTCGTCGAAGCTCATCCGCCCCGTGTGGATCCCCACGTCCACCACGATGCGCACCGCGCGCAGCAGCTGACCCTGCAGCTCGTACAGGTACTCGCCCGGCGTGTAGAAGCCGTAGGGCCGGCCCGGCGCCGGCTCGCTCATCAGCTCCTCCGCGTACAGCCCCCATCCCTCCGCGGCCATGGAATCCTGCCACATGGACGCCGAGTCCTCCACCGCGCCCGGGGTGAGCCAGCGGATGTTGGCGATGGTCCGGGCGTTCTGCGTCATGAACTTGTAGTGCCAGTCGTGCCCCGGGAACCCTTCGTGGATCGCCGTGTCCGCCACCGAGGCGCGGTTGTTCAGCCGCAGCGCCGCGGGGTCGTTCCCCGTGGGCGTCAGGTAGAAGCGCCCCACGCCCGACTGCTTGAAGGGCGGCGCCGCGTAGTACGCCGCGTCGATGGTGCTGCGCAGCACCGGCGGGGTGGGGTGGACGTCCAGCCGGTACTCCGCGGGAATGTCGAAGAGCTCGCGCTCGCGGCCGTACTGCACGGCACGGCGTCCCGCCTCCACGTACCACTGCAGCAGCTCGTCGTCGTTGGCGGGCGAGTCGCTGCCCAGGTGCTCCATCACCGCGCGCACCCCCGCGTTCTTCTGCTCCGCCGAGCCGAACGGCAGGTCCAGCCGCGCCTCGCGCGCCACCTCTTCCGCCACCTGGTAGATGCGCCCCTGGTACAGCGCCACCTGCTGGTGTCCGTACTCGAAGAGCTCCGCCGCGCTGCGCGTCTCGCGCAGGTTGTTGCGCACCCGCCACTCGTACTCCCGCTCGCCCACGGCAAAGCGGTCGGTGCGCTCGTCGCGAAAGCGCATGTCCAGCCACGCCGCGAAGCCCGCGTAGCTGTCGGCGGCGCGCAGGGCCGCGGTGCGCAGGTACCCCATCAGCTCCGCCGCGAAGGGCCGGCCGCCCATGTACCGCTCCGCCAGCGGCGGCAGCGTCTCGCGGAAGTACTCCGCGTTGCTCTGGCTGCCGGCCATGCCGTCGCGCTCCACCATCCGCCAGTCGGGCGTGTTCCCGGCGTCGATCCCCGCCTGCAGGTTGAAGCGGGCGGCGGTCACGTACGCCGACACCTCGCCCAGGCGCGCGATCAGCAGCTCCCACTCCCCCTGCGTTCCCAGCATCCCCCCGCCCACGTCCGTCATCTG
Source organism: Longimicrobium sp. (assembly GCA_035720605.1). GTDB lineage: Bacteria > Gemmatimonadota > Gemmatimonadetes > Longimicrobiales > Longimicrobiaceae > Longimicrobium. The sequence continues at coordinate 5,704 of DASTNU010000513.1, forward strand.
CTGGATCTGCCAGTCGATGCCGCGGAAGGGCTCCGCGACGTAGGTGTCCACCGAGCGCTCGTGGTAGCGCAGCTCCTCCATCTGGTGGAGGATGAAGTTGAGCTGCGCCCCCATCACCGCGTGG
>DASTNU010000514.1:0-3665 GCA_035720605.1 Longimicrobium sp.
GGCGCGGATCGGCGGGGAGTGGCGGCTGCTGGTGATCAGCGAGGACTGGTGCGGCGACGCGTTCAACACGGTGCCGATGATGGCGCGGCTGGCCGAGGCGCTGCCGAACGTAGAGCTGCGCATCGTCAAGCGCGACGAGAACCCGGCGCTGATGGACGCGTTCCTGACCGGCGGGTCGCGCTCCATCCCGCTGGCCATCGTGCTGCGGCCGGACTTCACCGTCGCGGGACGGTGGGGGCCGCGGCCGCCGGAGCTGCAGGAGTTCGTGCTGTCGGAAAAGAAGAAGGGCGAGCGGCCGTCGTCCGAGATCTACCGCGACGTGCGCCGCTGGTACGCGCGCGACCGTGGCGAGACGACGGTGCGCGGCCTGCTGGAGGTGATGGCGGCGGGGTGATTTTTCGTCCTGCCAGATCCTGAAACAGAATTGGCGTACAGAGGAAACAGGGTCAAACAGAGGCGATGAGAGGGCCGATACCGGACTCCCTCTGTCTAATGCCAGATCCGAGAAAAAAGAAAAAAGAGAACCTCACGCAGAGTCAGCAGAGTGAGCAGAGTTTTGGCCTGTGCAAGGGACAACTCTGCTTCCTCCGCTGACTCCTCGTGAGGCATTCTTTTTCGGGACTTGGTCTGACTCTGTCCCCTGCACCTTTCAGAAGGACTGCTCGGGATCGACGACGAACATCAGGGGCTGCTCCACCCGGACGCGGACGGGCATGCCGTTCACCTCGGCGGGGCGGAACTGAAGGATGCGGATGGCGATGGTGGCCGCCGCGGTGAAGTCCGGGTGCGTGGAGTAGACCACGCGCACCGATTCCGGGTCCACCGCGCCCGACGGCAGGATGACGAAGCGCAGCGTCACCGTGCCGCTGACCCCCTCGTCGCGCAGGTGCGGCGGGTAGAGCAGCCGCAGCACCTCCATCAGCAGGCCGGGGTTCTGCGGCTGCGGCATCACGTCCACCGAGGAGATCTCGTAGGGCCCCTGCTCGGCGGGCTGCGCGCGCCGCACCTGCGCATCCGCGGGCGCCGCCAGCGCCAGGACGAGGACGGCGGCGGCCGCGAGGGGCCGCCGCATGGACGCGCTCAGCGGGACCACGAGAACTCCGGCGGAACGGTGCCGGGATACTGCCGCAGGTAGCCGCGCGCGTCGCCCAGGTCGTAGATCTGGTTGCTGTTTCCCGTGGCGTCCGCTACCCGCGCCTCCTCGGGATGCAGGGGAAGGCCGCCGGGAAAGAACGGGGCCGTCAGCCGGTCGAAGGTGATGGGGCCCACCGCCCCCGTCCGCGGCACGGGGGGAGCGCCGGCCGCCCCCTGGGGCAGGCGGGTGAAGCGCACCGCGTACCCGCCCACGAAGTCGCGCCGCTCGTTGCGCGCGCCGGAGACGGCGATGACGGTGGCCGTCGGCGGCACGGCGCCCTCCGCCATCCGCACCCGGAACGAGATGGGCCCGCCCGTCTGGTTCTGCGGCGGGTTGATGACCAGGATGCGCAGCGTCTCCTCCGTCATCCCCCGCGCCGCCAGGATGCGCCCCGGCGAGGTGACGGAGCGCAGGTCGGGGCTGTGCAGCTCGATGACGGCCGCGCCCTCGATCGAGAAGGGCGAATCCAGCTCCCCCAGGTACTCGCCGCCCGGCTCCGGCTCCGTCCCGCCCGCGCAGGCGGCCAGGGCGAGGAGGGCCAGCGCCGCGGCGATCCGCGAGGAGGAGCGGGACGGGATGGTTCGCATCATCATCTTCCTCCCCCTCAGAACCGGATGGTGGTGCCCAGGCGGATGCTGCGCGGCCGCACCCGCTCGCGCACGGCGGCGTACATCGCCTCGGGGTCGGCGCCGCCGCCGATCACGTAGCCGGTGGGGATGTCGTTCACGGAGGTGTTGTAGCGGGTGGGCGTGGCCGTGCCCAGCACGTTGAAGGCGTCGATCGTCATCATCCACTCCGCCCCGCGAAAGCGGATCCCCCGCTCCAGGTGCAGGTCCACGAGCGAGCGGTACGGGTACTCCTCGCTCCCGCGCTGCCGCAGCAGCAGCGGCTGCCCCGCCACCGGCGACAGCAGCCCCCGCGGCAGCTCGGCGCCGGTGGAGTCGGCGTAGGTGAAGAAGGTCGACAGGGTGTACACCGGCGTGTAGCGGTCGCCGCGCGTCTGCAGCCAGAAGATCCCGCCCCGGAAGCCCCACCGGAGCGCGCCGTACACCCAGAGCTTGAACTCCCACTCGCTGCTGTTGTTCAGCCGGCCGCGGGAGTTGACGGCCTGGTTGGGGTTGACGAAGGGCCCCGCGAACGAGCTCTCGTCGTAGCCGGAGACGTTGTCCAGGTTGCCGCGCAGCCGGCTGTAGACCACGGAGGCGGTGCCGCCGTGCCGCGGGTGCCCCATGCGCACCACCAGCTGCGCCTGGTGAAAGGTGCGCCGCGCCTGGGGCACGTTGGTCAGCACGTAGTCCGGGTCCCAGGTCAGGTGGAGGGTGTCCGCCAGCGTCATCCCCGGCGGCATCTGCACGGAATAGCCCTGGGCGACCGCCTTCAGCTGGGCCATGAGGATGAAGTTGGGGAGGTACACCTGCTCCAGCACCATCGGCTCGCCATCGATCCACAGCGTGTCGCCGGCCGCGTCCATCGCCTGGATGTTGCGGAACAGGGTGTAGTTGGTGGCCATGTTGCGGTCCACCAGCGCCACCATGTTGCCGTTGTTGCGGTTGACGTACAGCAGCTCCGCCTTCCACCACCGCCCCAGCTGCTTCTCCAGCCCCACCACCAGCTGGTCGATGTACGGCTGGCGGTAGTTCACCGTGGGCCCCGTCTGGTTCAGCCGCAGCTCCTCGCGCAGCTGCAGCGTCCCCCCGACGGCGAGCGCGTCCCGCTCCGCCCGGGTGAAGACGCGGTCGGGCCGGTCCGGCGTGCCGAAGTAGTCCCACAGCTGCTCGTTGCTGAAGACGTTGCCGCCCTCCGCCCGGTCGTACAGCTGCGCGAACAGGCTCTGGTGGTAGCGCCCCGCGTGGGCCTTGAGCACCAGGTCGTTGCGCCCGGTCAGGTCCACGGTGATCCCCAGCCGCCCGTCCCACGCCCGGTCGTCCACGGCGCGAAAGCGCGTGCCCACGTCGCCGGCGGGGGTGATGTACCCGCTCCACCACCCGAAGCGGATCCCGGGGCTGATGCTGAAGCGCGAGCCGACGTCGATGTGGTCCTGCAGGAAGGCCGCGCCGTTCATGGCGTCCGCGTCCAGCCGCACCTCGCCCCCCACCGACAGGGGGACGAACGCCAGCCCGGCCCGCCAGGTGGCCGTGTTGTCCGGGTCGAAGCTCTCGTAGAAGCGCCCGAAGCCGGGGCGCCACGTCATCCCCCCGTTGCGCAGCCGCTCGTAGTTCCAGTCCCCCCGCGACAGCTCGCCGCCGAACTTCAGGTTGTGCTCCAGCGGCCCGGTGCGCATCTCCCACTCCAGCGTCGCCGTCCCCGTGTGGACGGCGGGGGCCAGGCGGTAGCGGAAGGGCGCGGCGTTGTACGTGGGCCGGTCGCCCCGCCCGGCCAGCATCACCCCGGGGACGGACGCGTCGGCGTAGGGAAGGCGCCGCTCGTCGCGGGTAAAGCCGCCCAGCGACAGGTCGACGAGCGCCCCGGGGCGCAGCAGGTGGCGAAAGGTGCCGTTGTAGAACCAGGTGGGCGCGGTGCTGCGCACGAA
>DASTNU010000515.1:0-4678 GCA_035720605.1 Longimicrobium sp.
CGAGCCGCTCCACCGTACGCTCCGCCGAGGCGCGGCTGCGGCCGGTCAGGTCCGGCACCGTCACGATCGGCGAGCGCCCGAAGCCGGGGAAGAAGATCAGGGTGATGACCAGGTACCCCAGCACGAAGCAGGAGAACCCGGCGATCAGCACCCACTTGAGCAGCCGCCGCTCGTCGAAGTAGCGCCGCACGCGGCCGGGCAGCTCGCGGTGCCACTGCGGGCGCGGCGGCTGAAAGCGGCGCACGTGGGGCTTCACGCCGCCCTCCGCAGCCGCGCCGCGAACGCCCCGTCCACCCCCTGCCGCTGGGGCAGGACGCACAGCCGCCCCTCCCCGTCCAGCAGCGACCCGTCCACCACTCCGGCGGGCGGCTCCAGCCCCCACCCCGTCCGGCCCTCCAGGAACGACTCCACGCGCACCTCGTTCTCCTCCCGCTCCAGCGAACAGGTGGAATACACCAGCAGACCGCCCGGGCGCACCAGCTGCGCCGCGGCGGCCAGCAGCTCGTCCTGCAGCGCCGCCAGCGCGCCCAGGTCCTCCGGCGACACCCGCCACCGCCCATCCGGGTGGCGGCGAAAGGTGCCCGTCCCCGTGCACGGCGCATCCAGCAGCACCGCGTCCGCCTCGCGGAAGGGGGGCAGGCGCCCGTCCGCCGCCACGCCGCCCACGCGCCCGCTCCATCCCACGCGCGCGGCGTTCTCCCTCACCCGCCGCATCCGCCGCGCCGAAAGGTCCGCGGCAACCACCCGCCCGGCGCGCTCCGCCAGCCCCAGCGCCTTGCCGCCGGGGGCCGCGCAGAGGTCGATCACCGTCGCGTCCCGCGGCACGTCCGCATAGCGCACCACCAGCGCCGCCGCGGGGTCCTGCACCACGGCGGGGACCGCGGCCAGCGCCTGCGCCGCGCTGGCGGGGGGAAGGACGCGGATCGAGTCCGGCGCGAAGTCCACCGGCCCGGAGGCGATCTCCGCCTCGCCCAGCCGCGCGCGCGCATCGTCGACGGACACGCCGAGAGGGCGGATGTACAGCTCCGGGCGCAGGTTGTCCGCCTCCACCAGCGCCCGCGCATCCTCCGCGCCCCAGCGCGCGATCCAGCGCTCCACCAGCCAGCGCGGATGCGAGCCCCAGCTCTCCAGGTGGCCCGCGGGATCGTCCGCGAAGTCCGGGAAGCGGAAGTGCGGGCGGCGCTGCATGTTCTGCAGGATGCCGTTCACCAGCCCGGCGGCGCGCGGCACGCCGGCCATCCGCACCAGCTCCACCGACTGCGACACGGCCGCGTACGGCGGCACGCTCCCCATCTCCAGCAGCTGGTACGCGCCCAGGCGCAGCACGTCCAGCACGTCGGGGTCCAGCGACTCGATGCCGTCGCGCGCGAAGGTGTTGAGGATGTGGTCGATGCGCCCGCGCAGGCGAAAGGTGCCGTAGACCAGCTCCTGCGTCCACGCGCGGTCGCGCGGCTCCATCCCCCCGGTGGCCAGGTCCAGCGCGCGGTCGCCCAGCTCGCCCTCGCGAAAGCGGGCCAGCGCCTCGAGCGCCGCCTGCCGCGTGACCGTGGGGGTGGAGGGCATCCAGTGCGTGAGTGCGTTAGTGCGTTAGTGCGTGAGTGGCCCGGACGCCGGGGCCCCTCCCCCCGGCCCCCTCCCCGCTCGTTCCTCGCGGAGAGGGGGAGAATTCGGGTGCGCACAGCCAGCCCCGGCTTCGCACCGAACCCTCGGGGTGTATCCCCCCTCCCGCGCCGTTTGCGGGAGGGGGTGGACGAGCCTCGGCGAGGCCGGGGGAGGGTCCCCTACCCCTCCACGCCGAACCGGTCGCCCACGGAGACGCCGCGGCCGCGCACCCATTCGCCGGCGGGCATGCGGCGCTTGCCCGGGGCCTGCACCTCGCGCACGCGCACCGCGCCCATCCCGCACGCCACCAGCACCCCCGCCTCGCCCGCCTCGATCACCTCGCCGGGAAAGCCGCCCATCTCGTTCACCACCTGGGGGCGAAAGAGCTTCACCGGGCCTCGCGCGCCCAGCGGGCTCCACGCGCCGGGCACGTCGTCCATCCCGCGCATCCACAGCGCCACCTCGTCCGCGGGGAGCGACCAGCCCACCCGCGCCGTCTCGCGGCCCACCTTGGGCGCGTAGGTGGCGCGCCCGTGGTCCTGCGGTGTCTCCTCCATCTCACCGCCCTCCATCAGCGCCAGCACCTCCACCAGCGCCTCCGCGCCGATCTCCGCCAGCCGGGTCCCCAGCTCCGCCGCGGACTCCTCCGGCTCGATCGGCTCCTCCACGCGCATCAGCATGGGGCCCGTGTCCATCCCCGCGTCCATGCGCATGATGGTGACGCCGCTGCTGGCGTAGCCGCGCACGATGGCCCACTGGATGGGCGCCGCGCCGCGCAGCTCCGGCAGCAGCGAGGCGTGGATGTTGACGGAGCCCAGCCGCGGCACCGCCAGCACCTCCGGCCGCAGGATCTGCCCGAAGGCGACGACCACGGAGATGTCCGGCTGCAGCGCGCGGATCTGCGCGACGAATTCCTCGCCGCGGGCGCGCTCCGGCTGCAGGACGGGAATCCCCTCCTCCAGCGCTTCCTGCTTGATGGGCGACATGGCCACCGCGCGGCCGCGCCCCGCGGGACGGTCGGGCTGCGTCACCGCGCCCACCACCACGTGCCCTTCCTCGGCCAGGGAGCGCAGCGCGGGGAGCGCGAACGCGGGCGTGCCCCAGAACAGTACCCTCACGCGCGCCTCACTTTGCGGCCAGCTTGCGGTACTTCTTGAGGATCATGTTGCGCTTGATGGGCGACAGGCGGTCGATGAACAGGATTCCGTCCAGGTGGTCGATCTCGTGCTGAAGGCAGCGGGCCAGCATCCCCTGCGCCTCGATGCGCACCGGCTGCCCCCGGGCGTCCAGCGCCTCCACCACGCAGGTCGCCGGCCGCTCCACCATCGCGGCCACGCCGGGGATGCTCAGGCACCCCTCCTCGTACTTCTCCGTGGCGCTCCCGGCCTGGGCGACGGCGGGGTTCAGCAGTGCCATCGGCTCCGCCCCCTCCTCCTTGACGTCCACCACGATGAGCCGCTGCGAAAGCCCCACCTGCGGCGCCGCCAGGCCGATGCCGTTGGCGTCGTACATGGTCTGGAACATGTCCGCGACCAGGCGGTCCAGCTCCGGCCCGGGCTCGGGCACCGCCTCCGCCTTTCGCCGCAGCACCTCCGCGCCCAGCGTCTCGATCTTCAGCAGCGGCATCAGCCCGGCTTGGCCTGGGTCTGGGTCTGATCGACGCGGCGGGTGACGCGCGCCCGCTCCACCACCACGGTGCTGCTTCCGGTGCGCAGCTCCACCGAATCGTCGCGCACGCTGGTGATCACGCCGATCAGCCCGCCGGCGGTGACCACCTGGTCGCCCTTCTGCAGCGCGGCCACCATGTCCTGGTGCGCCCTGGCCTGGCGGCGCTGCGGGACGATGATCATCACCCAGAAGAGGAAGAAGAGGATGATGAGCGGCAGAAAGCCCAGAAAGCCGCCGCCTGTCCGGGCCGGCGTCTCGCCGGTCGCTTGAATCATCGCCAGGAAAAGAATGTCCATCGGTGCGATCCGTAGGTGAATGTCGGTTCAGTTACTCACGCCCGCGCCGCCTTGCCGGCGTGGAAGCGGTCCAGCCAGGCGCGGCTCCACGAGGCGAAGTCGCCGCTCACGATGTGCTCGCGCGCCGCGCGGGCCAGGTGCACCAGGAAGTGCAGGTTGTGGATGGACAGGAGCCGCAGCGACAGCCCCTCGCCCGCCACGAACAGGTGCCGCAGGTACGCCCGCGAGTAGGTGCGGCAGGTGTAGCAGCCGCAGTCCGGGTCCAGCGGCCCGGGGTCGGTCAGGAAGCGGCGCTGCTTGATGTTCACCTGCCCCTCGCCCGCGATCCACACCGCGCCGTTGCGCCCGTTGCGGGTGGGCGCCACGCAGTCGAACATGTCGATCCCCCGGCCGATGGCTTCCAGCAGGTCGTCCGGGTACCCCACGCCCATCAGGTAGCGCGGCAGCCGCGCCGGCAGCTCCGGCTGCAGCGCCTCCAGCATGGCGTGCATCGTCGGCTTCGGCTCGCCCACGGAGAGCCCGCCGATGGCGACGCCGTGCCATTCCCCCGCCCCCAGCGTCGCGCGCGCCGACTCGCGCCGCAGGTCCACGTACACGCCGCCCTGGACGATGGGGAACAGCGTCTGCACCGGCCCCTCGGGGTCCTCGTCCGGCAGCTCCAGGAAGCGGCGGCGGCAGCGCTCCAGCCAGCGCAGCGTGCGCTGGTACGCCTCGGTGGCCAGCTCGCGGCTGCTCTGCCCCGGCGGGCACTGGTCGAAGGCCATGATGACGTCGGCCCCCAGCGCCCGCTCGATCCCCATCACCCGCTCCGGGGTGAAGAGGTGGCGCGAGCCGTCGATGTGGCTCTGAAAGGTGACGCCCTCCTCCTCGATCACGTTGATGTCGGAGAGGGAGAACACCTGGAACCCGCCGGAGTCCGTCAGGATGGGCCCGTTCCACCTCTGGAACCCGTGCAGCCCGCCCATCTGCCGCACCACCTCGTGCCCGGGGCGCAGGTACAGGTGGTAGGTGTTTCCCAGGATGATCTGCGCCCCCAGCCCCTGCACCTCTTCGGGCGTGAGCGTCTTGACCGTGGCCTGCGTGCCCACGGGCATGAACACCGGCGTTTCCAC
>DASTNU010000516.1:0-9503 GCA_035720605.1 Longimicrobium sp.
GGGTGGAGGCGGCGCTCGGCGAGGTGTCGGGCACCGCCGAGTCGCACGCCGCCAGCGCGGAGGAGGTGAGCGCCGCCGCCGAGGAGCAGTCCGCCGCCACCCAGGAGATGTCCGCCAGCAGCGCCGAGCTGCTGCACGCCGCCGAGCGCATGCGGGAGCTGGTGAGCGGGTTCCAGACGTAGTGCGTGAGTGCGTGAGTGCGTGAGTGCGTGAGTGCGTGAGTTGATCGCGCCGCCTCACGGCTGACGGGGCTCGGAGGATGAGGGACGCGCACCGCGGCTGCATGCCGCGGTGCGCGTTTCGTTTTGGTGTTTTTCCGGATCCGATCGAGCGCGGAGAGCGGCCCCGCCCCCGCGCGCTGAGCCTGAGCGCTCAACGCAAAACCCCTCCCCGAGTGCTGGGGGAGGGGGTCGCCCGCCGTCGCGAGGAACGAGCGAAAGGCCGGGCGGGGGAGAGGGCCCCCGGCGAAGCCGGGAGCCCGCTGCGCGGCGTCGTGTCCCTACGCCGAGATGCGGCGGCGGCGCGTCTCCCTGGCGCCGGAGCGGACGCCGGCGCCCACGCCGGCACCGAACAGCAGGGCGGTCCCGCCGCCCACCAGCGGCAGAATGCCCACCACCGGCATGGCGACCAGCGCGGCCGCCGCGCCCGCCATCAGCGGCGCCGCGCCGCTCTGCACCGCGTCCACGTACATCAGCCGGCGCCGCACGAAGCCGCGCGTCTGCACAAATCCGAACACCGAAGCTGCTATGGCCAGGACAAGCGTGATCATCCCAGGGTCTCCGTCGAGAGTGTAGTCTGCCGGTTTCTCACCGTTGCACGCGGTACGAGTCGCGCCGCCCGAGTGTTTCAACCTCGCCCATCTCGATCGACTTCTCCTGCATGTTCTTCGCCGCCGTGCCGTCTCCCCTCTCCGCACGCAGCTTGTGCGGGGAGGGGCCGGGGAGGGGCCCCCGGCGTTGCCAGGCGAGCCCCCGTCCGGACATATTCATCCCGTATCCCCCGATCCCCGCGGGTCTGCCGTCCGCCGCTCACCACTCCGGTCCATGCGCGTCCATCCTCATCCGCATCGCCTTGCCCTGCCCGCGCTCGCCGCGGTGCTGGCGGTGGCCGCGTGCACGCCGGCCCCCGCGCCTCCACCCGGCCCCCCGCCCGCCGCGGCCGCGCCGCCCGCGACGCAGGTGCGCGAGCAGGACGTGCGCGAGCAGCTGCAGGCGCTGGCCGCGGACAGCATGGAGGGGCGCGGCACCGGAACGCCGGGCGGCATTCGCGCGGCGGCGTACCTGGCCCGGCGCCTGGACGAGCTGGGCGCGCAGCCGGCCGGCGACATGGGCTTTCTGCAGATCGTCCCCGTGGCGGCGGACCCCGTGGGCGGGCGGCTGCGGCTGATGCCGTCGCTGGACGAGCTCGCGGAGCTGCCGGCGGGGCACCGGCGGGAGAGCTTCAACGTCATCGGGATGATTCCCGGCAGCGATCCCGTGCTGCGCCACGAGGCGGTGATCGTCGGCGCGCACTACGACCACGTGGGGATCGGACGTGCGGTGGAGGGCGACAGCATCTACAACGGCGCCGACGACGACGGCAGCGGCAGCGTGGCCGTGCTGGAGGTGGCGCGCGCCCTGGCCCGCGGCCCCGCCCCGCGGCGCACCGTCATCCTCTTCCTGGCGACGGGCGAGGAGGTGGGGATGCTGGGGACGCGCTGGTACCTGCAGCATCCCGCGGTGCCCCTCGACAGCACGGTCGCCGGGCTGTTCATCGAGATGATCGGCCGGCCGGACTCGCTGGCGGGCGGGCCGGGGCGGGCGTGGCTCACGGGGTTCGAGCGCTCGACGGTGGGGCAGATCCTGGCGCGCGCGGGGGTGCCGGTGGTCCGCGATCCCCGGCCGGCGCAGAACTTCTTCGAGCGCAGTGACAACACGCCGTTCGCGCGGCTGGGGGTGCCGGCGCACGCGCTCTCGTCCTTCGGCCTGCACACGGACTACCACCGCCCCAGCGACGAGGTGGAGCGAATCGACTTCGGGCACATGACGCGGGTGGTGCAGGCGGCGGTGGACGCGGCGCGCGCCCTGGCGGACGGCCCGCGCCCGCAGTGGGCGCCCGGCGGCCGGCCGGCGCCGGCGCCCTGACGCCGCCATCCGCATGATCGAAGTCCACAAGCTCACCAAGCGCTACGAGGGGCGCGTCGCCGTCGACGGGCTCAGCTTCACCGTCCAGGGCGGCGAGATCCTGGGACTGGTGGGGCCCAACGGCGCGGGGAAGACGACCACGCTGCGCGCCATCGCCGGCATCCATCCCCCCACCACCGGCTCCGTCTCCATCGCGGGGTTCGACCTGCAGCGCCAGCCGATCGAGGCCAAGCGCCGCCTGGCCCTGATCGCCGACGAGCCGCAGCTCTTCGGGACCATGACGGTGTGGGAGCACCTGGACTTCACCGCGCGCGTCTACGGCGTGCGCGAGTGGCGGGCGCCGGCGCAGCGGCTGCTGGCGGAGCTGGAGCTGGCGGACCGCCGCGACAGCCTGGCGGACGAGCTGTCCAAGGGGATGAAGCAGAAGGTGGCGGTGGCGTGCGCCATGGTGCACAACCCGCAGGCGCTGCTGCTGGACGAGCCGCTCACCGGGCTGGACCCGCGCGGCATCCGCACCCTGTACGACCTGCTGCGCCGCGGCGCGGCCAACGGCGCGGCGGTCGTGCTGAGCTCGCACCTGCTGGGGCAGATCGAGGGGCTGTGCACCAGCTTCCTGATCGTGGGGCAGGGGCGGCTGCTCTTTCACGGCACCCGCGACGAGCTGCGCGCGCGCTACGCGGGCCAGGTGGGCGACGGGGCCACGCTGGAGGACATCTTCTTCCACGTGACCGAGGGGCGCACGCCCGTGGCGGGGCCGGCGGCGTGAACGCCGGGCTGCGGTACCTGCTGGACGCCTCCTGGCGCGGCGTGTGGCGGCGGGCCGCGCGGCGGATGCGCACCTTCCGCGGCTTCGTCAGCACCATGGTGGGCGTGGCGTTCCTGCTGGTGCTGGTCGGCAGCCAGGTGATGCTGCTGCTGGTGGACGGGCCCGCCCCGCCCCCGCACGACACCCTGGTGCAGGGCTTCTGCTTCTACTTCCTGGTGATGCTGGCGGCGTCGCTGCTGGCGGCGGACGCGCCCTTCTTCTGGCCGCAGGAGGTGCAGTTCCTCTTTCCCGCGCCGGTGAGCCGCCGCGAGCTGATGGTGTACCAGATGCTGAGCCGCGGCTCGGTGCAGCTGCTGACCGGGCTGTGGTTCGCGCTGATGACGATGCGGCTGGCCTCCCATCCCGTCGTGGCGTTCGTGGCGATGGTGCTGGCGGCCCTTTTTCTCCACGCCACCACCCAGCTGTTCGCCATGGTGCGGCTGCGGATGGGCGACCTGCTCCCCGCGGCGGTGGGAAAGCTGCTCAAGCCGCTCCTGTGGGTCGCCGTCGTCGCGGTGGGGCTCGGCGTCCACGGCTATACGAAGGCGGTCGGCTTCGACACGGCGGTGGGCCGCGTGTTCGCCTCGCCCTGGGCGCGCGCCGTGCTGCTGCCGGTGCGCCCGTTCGGCGAGCTGTTCGCGGCGCAGACGCTGGCGGCGGGGGTGGCGTGGACGCTGGTCTCGGCGGCGATGGTGGTGGCGGCGGCAACCGGGGCGGTGCTGGTCGACGTCGACTTCCGCGAGCGGTCGCTGGTTGCCAGCGCGCGCCGGTTCGAGCAGATGCGGCGTATCCGCAGCGGGCGGGCCGGGGTGGGCGCGGCGGGAAAGCCGAAGAACCGGCGGCTGGACGTCCCCGACTTCGACTTCCTGGGCAGCGCGGCGCCGGTGGCGCGGCGGCAGGCGTACGAGCTGGGGCGCGGGCTGCGGGCGCTCTGGCCGCTGGCGTTCTCCGCGGTGCTGGCGTTCGTCTCCGTGGCCGCCGGTCCGGCGTGGAGCGCCCGGCCGGGGGAGGGCGGCGGCCCGCTGGGCATCCCGCTGCTGATCGTGGTCGCGGTGTTCGCGATGCTGGCCAGCGGCGGCTTTTCCATCGACTTCCGGCGCGACGTGGAGCGGCTGGGCTACCTTCGCTCGCTGCCGCTGCGCCCGGTGGCGGTGGCCGTGGGCCAGGTGTTCGTGGCCGCGTCGCTCATCGGCATCACCAGCCTGCTGCTGCTGGCGGGCGCGGCGGCGCTGGCGGGCGGACGGGTGTCGCCGTGGCCGGCCGCGCTGGCGGTGGCCATGGCCCTGCCGGTGGCCTGGCTGTCGGTGACGCTGGACAACTGGATCTTTCTCCTCTTTCCCACCCGGATGCAGGGGGACGGGCAGACCCAGAGCGGCCTGTTCGGCAAGCAGCTCGTCAAGCTGTTCTTCAAGGTGTTCGCGCTGGGCCTCGTCGCCGCCGCGGCGGTGCTGGTGGCGATGGCGGGGGGATGGCTGGCCGGCGCGGCCGGCGCGGGGGTGGGCGCGCTGGCCGTGGTCGCGCTGGCCTGCTGGGGCGCCACGGGGCTGCTGGCGGGGACGTACCGGAGATTCGACCTGACCCTGGACACACCGACCTGATGATCCGCATGAACGCGAACACGCTGCGCCGGGCGCTCGCCCTGGCCCTCGCCCTTCCCCTGGCCGGCTGCGGGCGCGGCGAGGCGGCGGAAGACGGCCCCGCATCCGCCGAGGCCGCCGTGACGGAGATGGCGTCGCCCGCGGCCGCCGGGAGCGGCGAGCCGAACCTGGCGGTGGGGCCGGACGGGCGCGTCTACCTGTCGTGGATCGAGCCCGCGGCCGATTCCGCGCACGCGCTGCGCTTCGCGGTGCTGGAGGGCCCGGGATGGTCCGCGCCGCGCACCATCGCGCAGGGGCGCGACTGGTTCGTCAACTGGGCGGACTTCCCCACCCTCGCCGTCCTGCCGAACGGGCGGATGGCCGCGCACTGGCTGCAGAAGAGCGGCCGCGGCACCTACGCGTACGACGTGCGCGTCTCCGTCTCCGGCGACGGCGGCGCGACCTGGACCCCCGGCGTCGTTCCCCACACGGACGCCACGGAGAGCGAGCACGGCTTCGTGTCGATGTGGCCCGTCGGCGCGGATTCCGTCGGGCTGGTGTGGCTGGACGGCCGCAAGTTCGACGCGTCGAAGGACGGGCACGACGCGGCGAACGAGATGACGCTGCGCTACACCTCCATCGGTCCGGACGGGCGGGCGGCGCCGGACCGCGAGATCGACGGGCGCGTCTGCGACTGCTGCCAGACGGGGATGGCGATGACGGCGCGCGGCCCGCTGGTCGTCTACCGCGACCGGACGGCGGACGAGGTGCGCGACATCTACGCCACGCGCTTCGTCGACGGGGCGTGGACGCCCGGCCAGCCGGTGCACGCGGACGGCTGGGTGATGCCCGCCTGCCCGGTGAACGGCCCGCAGGCGGACGCGCGCGGCGAGCGCGTCGCGGTGGCGTGGTACACGGGCGCGGACAGCATCGCCCAGGTGAAGGTCGCGTTCTCGTCGGACGCGGGCGCCACCTTCGGCGCGCCGGCGCGGGTGGACGGCGGCAACCCCGAGGGGCGCGCGGACGTGCTGCTGCTGCAGGACGGCGCCGCGCTGGTGAGCTGGGTGGAGCGCACGGAAGGCGAGGGCGCCGAGGTGCGCGTCCGCCGCGTCGGTCCGGACGGGCGGATGGGCGAGCCGCGGACCGTCGCCGCATCCAGCTCCACCCGGTCCAGCGGCTTTCCGCGCATGGTCCCTGCGGGGGACGACGTCGTCTTCGCCTGGACGGCGCCGGGCCAGCCCGCCCGGGTACGGGTGGCGCGCATGCCGCTCTCCGCCCCCCGCTGAACGTTTTCGGTCGATGACGATGCGAAGGATGACGACGCGCCTCCTGGCGATCCTCCCCGCCGCGCTGCTGCTGGCGGCGTGCGGCGATGCGAAGACGGGGGGTCCGGTGAAGGTGGGGGCGGAGGCGCCCGCCTACGCGGCGGAGACGCTGGACGGCGAGCGCGCCGCGCTGGCGCACCTGCGCGGGCGGCCGGTGCTGCTGAACGTGTGGGCCACCTGGTGCCATCCCTGCCGGCAGGAGATCCCCGCGCTGGAGCAGCTGCACCGCACCTACGCGCCCCGCGGGCTGCAGGTGATCGGCGTCAGCATCGACCAGGGCGACCAGGAGCAGGGGATCCGCGAGTTCCTGCAGGAGTTCGGCGCCAGCTACCCCATCTGGCTGGACCCCGACGGCGAGATCCAGGCGGCGTACTCGACGATGGGCGTGCCCAACACCTTTTTGATCGGCCCCGACGGCCGCATCCTGTGGAAGCACGTGGGCCCGGTCACCGCCGACAACGCGGAACTGGTGCGCCTGATCGAGCGGTCGCTGCCGGCCTCATCCTGACGCGTACTTCGTTGGGATGAATTGAATGACAACGCCGTCGTTTTCGTTGGGATGAATGACAACGCCGTTGTTTTCCTGAGGGAGGCGCCGCGCTGAGCCTTCAGCCTGCACGGCACTTTGGCGCCGACCGAAGGATCTTGCCGGCACAACCGGAGGGGCCGGATTCGCGTTGCGCAGCTTGCCCCTGATGGTGGAGAGGAGATCCTTCGATCGGGCGCAACCATCTGGAGGGACGCTGGTTACGGGTGTGCGCTCCCCAGGAAGCCGACGTTTCTCAGCGATCCGGTAACCAACACCTGCCGGGAGCCTGCCGATGCCAAATTCCCGACGTGACCCGACAATCCGCGGCGAGTGGACGATGCCGGAGCTGGCGAGCGGACGCTGCGAGCCGTGCCGCGCCGGCGCGCCCACCGTGACGCCGGAGGAGATGCAGGAGCTGCGGCCGCAGGTGCCGGAGTGGTCCGTGCTGGAGCGGGACGGCATCCCGCGGCTGGAGCGCGTCTTCACCTTCCCCGACTTCGCGCAGGCGCTGGCGTTCACCAACCGCGTGGGCGCCATCGCCGAGGAGGAGGGCCACCACCCCGCGCTGCTGACGGAGTGGGGCCGCGTGACGGTCGCCTGGTGGACGCACAAGATCCGCGGCCTGCACCGCAACGACTTCGTCATGGCGGCGAAGACGGACGAGGTGGCGCGGGGATCACCCTGATCGTCGCGCGCCGCCTCGCCACGGGCTGAAGCCCGCGGCTGGAAATGCCAGAAGCCCCGTCTCGGCGCCGCTGACGCGTCGCCGAACGGGGCTTCGACTGCATGACCACGAATCCTCTCCGCACTCCTCACTCGCCCACGCAATCCGCGAGCGAGGTGGCACCGTCAATCCGGCGCCATCTGGTCGCGCAGGCGGCGGTGCTGGGCCTGGCGGGAGGCGGCTTCGCGCGCCTCGTCCATGCGGTTCAGGCGGGTGAGGAGGCGGATGAGGCGCTCGTAGTCCACCGCCAGGACGCGGTGGTTGGGGCGGGGGCCGTCCTCCTCGGCGCGGATGCCGGCCTGCAGCGCGTCCGCGGCCTCCCACTCGCGCCCCTGCGCCAGCAGCGCATCCGACAGCGCCAGGTGGTAGCGCGGCTCGCTGGGCATCGCCTGCGCGGCCAGGCGGTAGCGGTCCGCCGCGTCCTCCCAGCGGCTCTGGCGCCCCAGCCGCACCCCCTCGTCGTACGCGCGCTGCGCCCGCTGCCTCCGCAGCGCCGCCTCTTCCGCCGGCGAAAGGGCGGGTGCCGGCGGCGGCGCAGGCGGCGGCACGGGGGGCGGCGCGACGGACTGGCGCGGGTAGCACGCGGCCAGCGCGAGCGAGATCAGGACCAGGGAAAGGCTGCGTACCTGCATGGCGGACCTGCGGACCTGCGCGACGGGATGGACGGGTGAACGGGTGAGCACGTGGACGGGCGAACCGCGCACCCGCAAACTGTACCCCGGGCGTCCTACCCCGTCAATCGCGTGAAGTGGCGTCACTCCGCGGCGCCGCGGGCGCGCAGGTGCTCCACGGCCTGCGCGTGCCCCCGCTCCCGCGCGAAGTCGATCGGCCGCTTGCCGTCCTCCGCCGCGGCGTCGGGGTCCGCGCCGCGGTCCAGCAGCAGGCCGATGAGCTCGACGTCGCCGCGGTTGGCGGCGGAGTGCAGGGCGACGTAGCCGCCGTGCTGCCGCGCGCTCACGTCCGCGCCCGCCTCCACCAGCAGCCGCACTCCCTCCGCCGGCAGCTGCCCCGCCAGTCCCGCGTGCAGCGGCGTGTTGCGCATCGCGTTGATGGAGAACACGTCGACGCCGGCGCCGCGCTCCAGCAGCAGCCGCACCGCCTGCACGCCGCCGAAGAACCCGGCCAGGTGCAGCAGCGTCCATCCATCCTGCGAAAAGCGCGTCACCAGCCCGGGCTCCGCGTCCAGCGCGGCGCGCAGGCGCTCCACGTCGCCCAGGACGGCGGACTCGAACGGGTCCGGCTGCCAGCCGTGCCCCAGCATCAGCTCCGCCAGGTCGCGCCGGCCGTGGTACATCGCCATCAGCAGCGGGCTCTCGCCCCCGTCCGCGCGGGCGCCGGCCGCCGCGGGATCGCTCTCCAGGATGCGCCGCAGCCCCTCCGCGTCCCCGGCCTTCACGGCCTCGATCATCCGCATCGCCACGCTCATCGTTCCCCTCCGTAGATCACCAGACTTGTTTCGTTAGCAAAACTAAATATATTGTAGGGCATGGACGCCAACGACGCAAGGATCTCGAACCCGGTGGATGATGCGCGGGCGGAGCGGCTGGCGGACCGGCTGCACTCCGCCAGCATCCACCTGCTGCGCCGTCTTCGCCGCCAGGACGACGCCTCGGGGGTGACGGCGCCGCACCTGTCGGCGCTGTCGGTGCTGGTGTTCGGCGGGGCGCGCACGCTGGGGGAGCTGGCGCAGGCGGAGCAGGTGCGGCCGCCGTCGATGACGCGCATCGTGCGCAACCTGGAGCGCGACGGGCTGGTGGAGCGCGAGCCGCACCCCGACGACCGCCGCTCGGTGCGCCTGCGCGCCACGGAGGCGGGGCGCCGCGTGCTGGAGGAGGGCCGCGCCCGCCGCGTGCACTCCCTCGCCGAGCGCCTGCGCGCGCTGGACCCCGAGGAGCTGGAGTGCCTGGAGCGCGCGGCGGGGCTGATCGAGGGGATCGTGCGGGAGTAGGGAGCGAGGCCCGCGGTGTCTCGACCCGGCGAGTTCGTGCTGCTCCGGCAAGCCTCCGGGCATGGGCTGGGTCTTGCCCCACGGCCCGCTTCGCGGGCGGCCCTCTCCCCCGCCCGGCCTTTCGCTCGTTCCTCGCGACGGCGGGCGACCCCTCCCCCAACTTCGGGGGAGGGATTGGGCGAGGGGAGGTTCGTCGTCCGGGGGACGATCTGACGATTGGCAAGGTTTTACCCCACGCCCGCTGCGCGGGGGCCCTCTCCCCCGCCCGGCCGTTTGCTCGTTCCTCGCAAAGGCGGGCGACCCCTCCCCCAACATCGCTACGCATTACCCACAAGTACGCAAAGTGCACAAGAGCGGTAGCCCGATGGAGAGAAAGGAGAAATGTTGAGCCCTGAGCGCGGGAGGCGAGGTGACGAGGATCACTCCGTCGGTCGAGCGCGAGCTGCGCACGCTGGATCTGGGAGACGAGCGG